>JAJZCP010000243.1 GCA_021846065.1 Acidobacteriota bacterium | reverse complement strand
GAGCGGAGCGGGCAAAAAGCGATCCTGATCGGCAGAGGCGGCTCCATGCTGAAGCAGATTGGCATTGCGGCGCGGAAGGAGTTGGAGCATTTCCTGGGAGTGCAGGTGCATCTGGAGTTGTTCGTGAAGGTTGCCGATGACTGGCGCGGGTCGGATGTGTTTCTGGATTCGCTGGACTGGCGGAATCAGTTGGAGAGCCTTGGGAAGCAGCAGAGCAAATCGCCCGACGAAGACATATAGCGCGGGCGAATCCATTCACCAACGTGCCACGCTCACGTTTCCTTCGCGCTGATGCCGAGCGCTTTCATCTTGCGATATAAGTGGCTGCGCTCCAGGCCCAGGATTTCGGCGGTGCGGCTGACGTTGCCATGGCAGTCCTCCAATTTGCGCAGGATGTAGTCGCGCTCGTAGGCTTCCCTTGCCTGCTGCAGTGACGGAAATTCCTCGCCGCGCCGGCCCGTACTGCGCGCCACCAAAACCGGCAGATGCTTGCGCTCGATGCGTTCAATCTGCGGATTCAGGATCATGATGCGCTCGAGCACATTCTTCAGTTCCCGCACATTGCCGGGCCAGTGGTACTGCTGCAGCGCTGTTAACGCGTCTTCCGCGATCTCCATGCGCGGTCTGCCGTATTGCCGTCCGAATTCCCGTAGAAGCTCGGGCGCGAGCAGCGGAATATCCTCCTTGCGCTCGCGCAGAGGCGGAACGTAGAACGGGATTACGTTCAGGCGATAAAAAAGATCTTCACGAAAATTCCCCCTGGAGATTTCCTCTTCAAGGTTCTTGTTGGTCGCCGCAATCAGCCGGACATTCACTTGCACCGGCATTGCCGCAGCCACTGGGGTGAACTGCTGTTCATCAAGCGCGCGCAAAACCTTGGCTTGAGTCTTAAGGCTCATATCGCCAACCTCGTCCAGAAACAGCGTACCGCCGTCAGCGCGTTCGAAGGTGCCGCGTTTCTCCGGCGGTCCACCGGGGACGGCGCTGTGGCGATACCCAAAGAGTTCGGTTTCGATGTAGTCCTCCGGAATTGCCGCGCAATTCAGTTCGACGAACACACGGTCGGCGCGCAGGCTTTCCGCATGCATGGCGCGCGCGATCAATTCCTTTCCCGAACCGGACTCGCCATAGATGAGCACGCGGCCATTGGTCGGGGCCATGAGGCGAATCTGCTGGCGCAGGGCCTTGACGGGAACGCTTTCGCCAGTCACGCGGGCGCGCGCTGTCAACTGCTGCTGAAATTCGCGATTTTCGATCCGCAAGCGGCGCGCATGGATCGCATTCTTTACGATGATCAGGGTACGGTCGAGCGACAACGGCTTTTCCAGAAAGTCATAGGCGCCCAGCTTGGTCGCTTTCACAGCCGCCTCAATGGTGCCATGGCCCGAGATGATGATGACCTCCGGCGCCATGCCGTCCTCCATCACCCGGATGTCTTTCAGGACATCCAGGCCGTCGCGGTCGGGCAGCCAGATATCGAGCAGGACCGCATCGAAGATGGCATCGCGCACCAGTTCCAGAGCTTCCGCGGCAGTACCGGCCGTAGTGACAGCGTAACCTTCTTCCGCCAGGATCGCCTCCAGGGTGCGACGAATATCAGGCTCGTCGTCCACGACAAGAACATGGTTCATTGGGCCGCCTCAAGCTGCGGACGCGGCACACTTTCCTGCACGACGGGATTTTCCGCCAGCGGAATCTCGACAATAAAGCGCGCTCCCGCAGGAGTATTTTTTTCCACGCGAATCGATCCCTGATGTTCCTGCACGATTTTGGCAGCGATGGACAGGCCCAGCCCGGTGCCGCGGCGACGGGTAGAGAAAAAAGGCAGAAAGAGCCGCTCCCGTGTTTCCTCGGTAATGCCGTGGCCGGTGTCGGCAATCACAATTTCGGCCATATTCTGCGCCTCGTTCCAGCCGGTCTGCACATTCAGCACGCGGAGCAGGCTTTGCTGCATCGCCTCGGCAGCATTATCGATCAGATTGCTGACTGCGCGCCTCATGGCTTCGGAGTCCGCCATGACGGCAGGAAGGTGCGGCGTCAGGTGCATCCGCACCTCCACGCCGTCGAGGCGGCCGGAGAACAGCGCCAGCGTACCTTCCACCAGGCTGTTCAGGTCGGTGGGTTGCGGATGTGCGGCGGGAAAATCAGCCAGTGCGGCGAATTGATCCACAAGCTGGCGCAGTGTCTGCACCGAGGAGCGAATCACAGCCGTAGCGCTGCGCAGCGTGGGCGCGGAGTCCTGATGGAGGCCGCGGTCCAGATGGCGCTCGATGCGCTCGGCGGACAAAGCGATGGGCGTCAAAGGATTTTTGATCTCATGCGCGACCCGCTGTGCAACTTCCTTCCACGCCATTTGCTTCTGTGCCCGCAGAACATCGGTCACGTTGTCCATCACCACCAGATGTCCCTCCAACGAGCCGCGCAGTTTCGTCACCGTAAAGATCAGATGCAATGGACCCCTGGTATTGTGCGCTTCAATCTCGGTCGAAGCGGCAGGCAATCTGCGGCTGCGGCGCATCACGCGTGTAATTTCTGTTGCGGCATCGGGGGGGAAGAGCGCCTGGATGGTTTGGCCCTCGATGACGAGTTCCCCAAACGGATCGAGCATTTCGCAAAAGGCTCGGTTTGCCTGCAGAATACGAAGCTGCTTGTCGAGCGTCGCCACGCCGCTGGGGATCGTTTCCAGAACCGTTTCCAACTCCCGCCGGCGCTCGTCCATCGACGTGTTCGCGAGCGAGAGCTGCTGGGTGGAGGTCTCCAATTGGATGCGGCTGGTCTGCAGATCCGTCGCCATGTGGTTGAACGAACGTACCAGCTCGGCGAGTTCTCCGGCTGCCGAAAGATCGACGCGGGAGCCGTAATCTCCGGAGGCCATTGCGTCCATTGCATCGGCCAGCGCTTCCACCGGACGGGTGACCTGTTTGGACAAGAACAGCGCCAGCCAACTGCTGACAAAGAG
>JAJZCP010000018.1:9354-13245 GCA_021846065.1 Acidobacteriota bacterium | reverse complement strand
GCCAGCCGGTCCAGGGCATAGGTGACAATATCGCTGTGATGCAGGTCGTGCATTGCAGCGTTGGCGCGGAATTTAAGCCATAGCTGATGGACTAACTCGACATCTTCAGGTTGCAGATTCGGTGCGTGCGGGCCAATGTGAAACGACCGAGCATTGCCATCGGGCATGACTACGTAGAAGGTAAATTGCCGTTTAGGCTCCGGCAGCGACTCCCAGGCCTGGCCGGCGTGGAAGGCCTGCTCCTCCGCCGTCATACGGGTGGAAAGGCCCGCAACTACCGTCGACGCATCGAGTGAATTTGCCGTTTGCACGACGGCAGCAAAAGGATCACCCGCAGGGACCACAAGCAGCGAGACATGGCGGCCGAAGCTCTCCGCAACAGCGACGGCCCGGGTAAAGACCGCCTGCTCATGCTCAGTAAATGCCAGTTGGCTGGCGTCGATAAACTCCGGACCGCCGGCTGCCATCAGGCGAGCGGTCAGCACGACGACATCCTGGCTATCTTCTGAGCTATGCGAGAGCGCCCAGCGCAGGGCGACCGGAGAGCGCGGATCCCGCATTGTGACGACAACACAACCCCGCCGGATGCCGAGACTTTCGCGGCTGACACGGTCGTCATTTTCCAGTTGGAAGTGTTCCTTCATCTCCCGTTCAATGGCCGCATGGCGGCGCACGTTATCTTTTTCAGACAGCGTAAACAGGAGATAGAAGACGGCCGCAAAGACAATGCCGCTGATGGTCGCAATTTCCTTCGTCAGCAGATTGACGAGGGCTGTACTTAATAAGACCAGGAAGACTGAAAATAAGCCGACCGGGATTTCCGTCTTGCCAATCCGGAAATTGATGGGCACCTTCCAGCCGCGTTCCCCATGGTAGCGGTAGCGCAGGACGAGCATTGCCAGCCCATTAAAGGTAAAGCTCCAGATGACGCCGAAGGCGTAGGCTTCGCCGATGACAATAATGTCGCCACGGCTCAGAATGATGGTAGCCAGTTGCAGTACGCTTACCAGATTGATGATCCGGGTTGGCGTGCCGAACTTCTTCTGGGGTTTGCGGAACCAGTCGTGCAGTACGCCATCTTCAGCAACGCGCATCAGAACGCCGGTCGAACCGATGATCGAAGTATTTACGGCTCCAGCCAGGATCAGAAAACCTACGATGACGACGAAGATGCGGAAGGCGACGCGCAGCGCGAGCGGACCGGCCATATACATGGCAATTCCCGCAATGGCGTTGTTGCCATATACCGAGACGCGGACATTGTCCGGGATCAGCATGACCGCCAGCAGCGCCGCTCCGCCTGTGAAGATCAAGCTGTAGATGGCGATGACGATCGCCGCCCGCTTAAGGTTCTTCAGCTTAGGATGCTGGATTTCGCGGTTGACCTGCGCCAGGGTCTCCTCACCACTCATCGCCAGCACTGTGTGGCCAAAGGCCATCAGCACGCCAAACAATCCTACCGTTCGAATAAGGCCGGTGTGACGTAGAAAACCAAACGAGTCAGGCGTGAACGTGAGATTGCCGGGTGTGGGCCATGGCGGCAGATGCGCCCCTTTGTAGAAGACCGAGAAGATGCCCCAGCCCATCATAAGGATCATCATGACGGTCGTGATCTTCATCACGTCCAATGCGCGCTTGCTGGAAGCTTCAATGCCCTTGACGTTCAGCCACCAATAGTAGACGGTGACGACGATAGCGAACGCGGCTGAGGTTCCATTCACCGGCAATTGCAGGGCATGGTTGCCGGCAACCCCCAGCAGTCCTCCCAGAACATGGTGGTGATGGGCCATGCGCAGCAGTTCATTCAACAAGCCCACAATGTACTGGCCAGCGGAAACTCCGGAGACCGGCCCCGTCAGCACATAGTCGAACATGAGCGCCGAAACGCTAACCTTGGCGAATGTTCCGCCCAGGCCTTCTTTCACGATGCGATAAACGCCGCCGCGGGTGAACATCGAGCAGCTCTCGACGTATATCGCTCGCACCGCGAACGAAAAAAGCATGACTGCCAGAACGATCCAGGGTGCGGATTTGCCAAAGTCCTGTTCGGCAATGCCTACGGCATAGAACGCCGAAGAAGCCAGATCGTTGAGCACGATCGCCGCAGCGCTCCAGAAGGAGATGAAGGTCAGCATCACGGTGGATGCGACGACCAGGCGGACGCGATTGTCGGGCGAAAATGCTGGGTTTGGATCAGGCATGGATTTTAGGAAAGGGCAGGGGGCGGCTGCTATATTGCGTCGGGCTCACTCGCTTCACTTTACCGCTGAAGATAGATTTGTCCGAACATTTCGAGGGCAGCCCGTGTAAAACACGCTCGTAATTATTCCTCCCGGTCGAATAATTCGCGCATGTCCTCAGCGAAACTCACCACGATGACAAATGCGGAACCCAGGCCGCCCACCAGAAACATGGCGACCAGCACGTTATCGAGCAGATGCAGCCCCATTTGCATGTTTTACAGTGTACTGCGGACTTTGATCTGCGGCGCAACCTCCGCGCAATGAATACAAAACTGCCGCTCGGGATTTTCCGGTTGCCGGAGCATGTTGCAATGGTATTCTCGTCCGGATGCGCACAGCTTCAAAGCTGGGCTGGCTGCTGGCCCTGGAAAGCGGCGTGCTTCTTACCGCAAGCTTTCCTGTTGCGGGCCCGCTGCCGCACTGGCGCGCCGCTATCGCGTGGATTGCTGTAACACCGCTGCTGCTGGCGCTGCTGGGGGAGCGCGGTGGCTTTGCGTGGCGCCGGGTTGGCAGAAACGCTCTGCTCGGCTACGTGGCCGGGGTGGTGTGGTACGCCGGCTCCTGTTACTGGATTGACCCGACCATGCGGCTGTACGGCAATCTTTCCAGCGCAGCCGCCCTTGGAATTCTCCTTTTATTCTCGCTGTATCTCGGCCTCTATCTGGCAATCTTTGGCGTTGTGGTGGCGCTGGCCCGGCGCGCGCTGGGTACGGCGGGCCTTACGCTGCTTGCCGTGCCGTTCCTTTGGGTAGCCATTGAACTGGCGTGCGCTCGCATTACCAGTTTTCCCTGGGATCAGCTGGGTTACTCGCAGATTGACAACCTTTGGCTGACGCGCCTGGCGCCGTGGACGGGTACCTATGGCCTGTCGTTCGTCGTTGTCGCGGTCAACTGTGGCATTACGGCTGCCTTCCTGTTGCGCGGCCTGCGATCCAGAATCATTCCGGGCATGGCGGCGATTCTGGCTGCGTTGGTGCTGCAGCAGGGAATGCATCGCGTGGTACCGGCGTCGCCCGCTCCGCAGTCGGCGGTCCTGCTGCAGCCCGATATTTCTGTGGGAACGGGCGGCGGCTGGACGGACACCATGTTCAACGCGGAGTTGCAGCGTTTTTCCACGCTAAGCGAAAGTGCCTGCGCGCCGGTTTATCGCGGCCTGCCGCCGGTGCGCGACGGTTCGACGCCCAGCTGCCGCCTGTTGCGTCGTAACCGTGCACCAACGGCAGACGTCATTATCTGGCCGGAGTCGCCAGCTCCTTTTGAAAACAGCGATCCGCGCCTGCGGCATTGGTTGTCTGCGCTGGCGGAAGACAGCCGCGCCCCGATGATTGCCGGCGACATTGCCGTGGTGAAAGCATCGGGCGAGTCACGCAATCTGGTCTACAACTCCGCGGTCTTTCTTGCGCCGGACGGCACTTTCGTCGGCCGGTATAGCAAGATGCATCTGGTCCCATTCGGCGAATATGTACCATTTGCGAAACTATTTGCTTTCGCGGGTTCCTTAACCGCGGAGGTAGGGCAGATGAGTCCCGGTCTGCATCGCGTGCTCTTCGCCTCGGGCAACCAGCGATTTGGCGTGTTCATCTGCTACGAGTCGATCTTCGCAGACGAGGTTCGCCAGTTTTCCAGGATGGGCGCCAATGTCCTCATC
>JAJZCP010000018.1:0-9344 GCA_021846065.1 Acidobacteriota bacterium | reverse complement strand
AATATTTCCGACGACGGCTGGTACGGAGATACCAGTGCACCATGGCAGCACCTGAACATTGCACGGATGCGTGCGATCGAAAATGACCGCTGGCTGCTGCGCGATACCAACAGCGGTATCACCGCGGTGATTGATCCCTGGGGCCGTGTCGTCGCCAGTGCTCCGCGGCACGCTGTCACGTCGCTCTATGCGCACTTTGGTCTGCTGGAGAGGCAAACCTTCTACACCCGGCACGGCGACTGGTTCGCGTGGCTATGTGCCATAATCGCAGTAGCCCTTGCTGTGGACGGTGCGTTTGTGCATCCGCGGCTGCGGGCGTGACCTTTCCCAATAAAGTCGGACACGACCATGCTCAGCGATCTGGAATACGCGTATAACCCTGTCGAGCAAAAGGTGCGCGATCTGCAGGAGTATCTTTGACGCAGAACGGCTGCGCAAAGAGCTCGATTCCATCGAAAGTAAAGTAGCCGATCCTGCGATCTGGGCCAATCCAGCCCTGTCACAGCCGCTGATGCGCGAGCGCAAGCGCCTGGAAGCGCTCCTTGCCCACGAGGCCGAACTGCGCCGGCGTCGTGAAGACATCGCCGCATATTTTGAGCTGGCGCGTGAGGGCGAAGCCGTAGAGCCCGAGCTGGAACGCGAAATCGAAGCGCTGCGCACCTTTTCCGAGACGCTCGAAGCGCGCACCATGCTCTCGGAAGAGACAGACCCGCTGAACGCAATCGTTACCGTGCATCCGGGCGCGGGTGGAACCGAGTCGCAGGACTGGGCGGAGATGCTGATGCGCATGTATCTTCGCTGGGCTGAGCGCCAGGGCTTCAAGACCGAGATGAACGATCAGCAGGCGGGCGACGAGGCGGGGATCAAGTCAGCGACCTTCACGATCACCGGAGAATACGCCTACGGTTTGCTCAGCGGAGAAACCGGTGTGCACCGGCTGGTCCGCATCTCACCGTTCGACTCTGCCAAGCGGCGCCACACTTCGTTTGCCAGTGTCTATGTCTCGCCGGAGATTGATGATTCGATCGAAATTGACATCAAGCCGGAAGAGCTGCGCATCGATACCTACCGCTCCGGCGGCAAGGGCGGCCAGCATGTCAATACCACTGACTCTGCCGTCCGAATGACGCATCTGCCGACCGGCATCGTCGTATCTTGCCAGAATGAGCGATCCCAGCATAAGAACCGCGAGAAGGCGATGAAGATGCTGCGCTCGCGCCTGTATGAATACGAGCTTGAGAAGAAGCGGGCCATCACGCGCAAAATTGAAGATGCCAAGCTCGAAATCAACTTTGGTTCGCAGATTCGCTCCTATGTGCTGCAGCCGTATCGCATGGTGAAAGATCTGCGGACACGTGTTGAGACCGGCGACGTGGACCGCGTGCTGAATGGCGACCTTGAAATGTTCATCCAGGGATTTTTGCGCATGCGCCGGGAAGGCAACATTGCTGCGCCGGTAGCCGACGATCTCGACTAGCGGCCACAGCGCCCGGAAGAGGAAAACAGTGAACGAACCCGAGACGATTCACGAGATGCTGGCGCAGACGAAGACGATTGCGGTCGTCGGAATTTCAAACAAGCCGGAGCGGCCCAGTTACTCGGTTGCGCGGGAGATGCAAAGCCGCGGATATCGGATTGTGCCTGTAAATCCCGTGCTCAAGGAAGTTCTTGGCGAGCCGGTATATGCCAGCCTGCGCGATATTCCATTTCCCATCGATATGGTGGACGTATTTCGTGCGCCGGAGTTCGTCCCCCAGATTGTCGAGGACACGATCGCCATTGGCGCGAAATACCTGTGGCTGCAGGAGGGAGTTATTCACCCTGCGGCCACTGCAACTGCGGAGGCCGCAGGCATTAAGGTTGCCGCGGACCGCTGCATTTATAAGGAGCACGTCCGGTGGCAAAGAGCGGCTGCAGCTCGCGGATAACCTGCGTTTCCCGTGTCCTCCACCTGGCAATCGTGGTGGCGGTTCTGGCGGGGATGTTTGCGCCGGCCGCCGGACGGGCACAGGCGGGCAACGCCGGTCCAGCCGGAGCGTCGCACCTGACCGTGGAACTTGTCACGCGCCGGACAGCGACCGCACCCGGCCGTGACTTTCTCGCCGGACTGCACTTCACCATCGAGCCGCGCTGGCACATCTACTGGCTCAATGCCGGGGACGCTGGTGAGCCGCCGCGCATTGACTGGAAGCTCCCAAAGAACATAACGGCAGGTCCGCTGCAGTTTCCCGCGCCCATGCGTCTGCCGCTCGGTCCGTTGATGGATTTCGGCTATGAGGGCCAGGTGCTGCTGCCGGTCACGATGCATGCGCTCCCGGGTCTTAAGCCTGGCGAGCCCGTCACCATCAGCGGCGAAGTCCACTATCTGGTGTGCAGCAGTGTATGTCTGCCCGGCCATGCGACCGTCACCCGTACCATCGCTGTCGCCGAGCAACCTGGACCGCTCGACCCTAAAACAGCGCCGCTCTTTGCGGCTGCGGAACGGTCATTGCCGCGGGATTTGCCGCAAGGTGCAACCGTGCAGCTGCAGCAGACCAGGCAGCACTGGATTGTAACTATCCTCGGTGTCGGGCGCATCGCATCGGCAGAATTCTATCCATTTGACAGTGGTGTGCTGGCAAATGCCGCCCCGCAGCATGTGCAGCCGCTGGCGACAGGGGCGCGCATCACGCTGCTGAAGGCGCAGGGCGCCACGCAGTTTCCGCCGGACCTTCATGGGCTGATCAAACTTCCCGATGGCACGGCCTATCAGTTTTCCCAGAAGGTTCCGCCGGTCTCTGCACTTCCGATGACTCCGGCTACCCCGCCAAAGTCCGGGGAGTCGCTGATCGGGATTCTTGCGCTGGCGTTTCTCGGTGGCGCGATCCTGAACCTGATGCCCTGCGTGTTTCCAGTCCTGTTCATCAAAGGGCTGGCGCTGGTGCAGTCTTCCGGGGAGGAGCGGCGCAGGCTGCGCGCACATGGCGCCGTCTACACCGCCGGCATCGTGGTTTCCTTCTGGATCATTGTCGGGTTGCTGCTGGTGCTGCGGGCGGGCGGCGCTCATCTCGGCTGGGGCTTTCAGTTTCAATCGCCGTACTTTGTCGCCATCATGGCGCTGCTGTTTTTCTTCCTGGGCCTCAGCCTGGCCGGGCAGTTTGAACTGGGCCTGACAGCCACCAGCATCGGCGGCGGTGCGGCCAGTCGCGGCGGGTATTCCGGCAGCTTTTTTACCGGCGTGCTGGCAACGGTGGTCGCCACGCCCTGCACGGCGCCATTCATGGGCGCTGCCATCGGCTTTGCTTTGGCGCAGAGCGCCTTTGTCACCTTCGCGGTCTTTACCGCCATCGCCCTCGGGCTGGCTGCGCCCTATGTTCTGTTGACGCTGCAACCGGCGTGGGCGCGGATTCTGCCCCGCCCCGGTGCGTGGATGGAGCTGCTGAAGCAGGCGGTCTCGCTGCCAATCTTTCTGGCAGTGATCTGGATGGCCTGGGTCTTCTTCCAGATCACAGGAAGTACGGGCGTTGCTGCATTAATGGTCGGGCTGCTGCTGACTGCGGTTGCCGGATGGGTGCTTGGCCGGTGGCCGGCGCAGCGAACAGGAACAGTGGCCGCAGTCATTTTGTTGGCCCTCGCGATTGCATTTCCCGTGTGGGCGGCGCGGCAGCCTCGGCCACAAACAGGCGCGGCCACCCAAAATGCATCCGGTATGTGGCAGCCATTTTCGCCGGAGAAGCTGGCGCAATACCGCGCGCAGGGAAAGCCTGTCTTCGTCGACTTTTCCGCTGCATGGTGCTTAAGCTGTCAGGTGAACGAGCGGACCGTTCTGGACAGTGCATCGATGCAGCAGGCATTTCGCGACCATAAGGTTGTTACCATGCGCGCGGACTGGACCAACCACGACGACGCCATCACCAACGCTTTGGCCCAGCTGGGACGCAGCGGCGTTCCCACATACGCGCTGTACCCGGGCGATAGCAACTCCGCTGCCACGCTGCTGCCGGAAGTTCTAACCCGGTCGATCGTAATGGACGCACTGGCGAAACTCCCCGCGCCCGCGCGCTAAACGGAGCCAGCACCCGCAGAATTTTTGCGGATACCTTTCTTGCTGTCATTCCCGCAGGGAATCTGCTTCTGCCCTTGCTTCTGTCTTTGCCTTTCTTGCTGTCATTTCCGCGGGAAACTGCTTCTGCCCTGGCTTCTGTCCTTGCCTTTCTTGCTGTCATTCCCACAGGGAATCTGCTTCTGTCGTTGCTCTTCTGCTGTCATTCCCACAGGGAATCTGCTTCTGTCGTTGCTCTTCTTGCTGTCATTCCCGCAGGGAAACTGCTTCTGCCCTTGCTTCTGTCTCTGCTTTTCTTGCTGTCATTCCCGAAGGGAATCTGCTTTTCATGTTTGCGTTTCGCGCTCAGTGCCGCCGGTTCTCGCGCCGAATCCGCGCAATCTCGTCCATGCGCTCCTGCAATTGCTTTTCGCGGCCACGTCCTGACGGTTCGTAATAGCGGCGCCCGGCGAGATTCGGCGGCAGGCAATCCATATCGGAGACAGCACCCGGCTCATCATGGGCGTAGCTATAATCCTTGCCGTAGTCCAGCTCCTGCATCAGTCGCGTAGGCGCATTGCGCAGGTGCAGAGGCACCGGTTCTGCGCGCGTCGTCTCAACATCTGCCGCCGCCGCGCTAAATGCCGTGTAGATTGCATTCGACTTGGGAGCGAGCGCCAGATAGACGGCCGCCTGTGCCAGCGCCAGATCTCCTTCGGGAGATCCTAGAAAATCCATCGCGTCGCGCGCCGACAGGGTCAGATTCAGCGCCTCGGGCGCAGCCAGGCCTATATCCTCCACCGCCATGCGCACCAGGCGCCGCGCCAGGTACATCGGGTCTTCGCCGGAGCGGATCATTCGCGTCAACCAGTAGAGAGCCGCATTGGCATCGCTGTTGCGGATGGATTTGTGCAGCGCCGAGATCAGGTTGTAGTGCTCTTCGCCGCTCTTGTCGTAGAGCAGGGTCTTCTGCTGCAAAGCCGCAGTGAGCGTCTCCTCATCCAGCTGCTGCTTCTTTTGCGCGACCGCCAGCCGGGCAGCCGTCTCCAGTACGTTATAGGCCCGGCGCATGTCGCCATTGGCGTAGGTGGCAATCGACCGCAATTCGGCTTCCGCGGCCGACACACCCAGACCGCCCAATCCACGTTCCGGATCTGCCAGGGCGTGGCCCAGCAGGCGTATTACTTCGTCATCCTGCAAAGCCTCCAGTACGTACACACGGCAGCGGGAAAGCAGCGCTGCATTCAGTTCAAAGGAAGGATTTTCAGTGGTTGCGCCAATCAGCCGGATCGATCCGCGCTCCACCCACGGCAGAAATGCGTCCTGCTGGCTGCGGTTAAAGCGGTGAATCTCATCGATAAACAGAATGGTGCGCATGCCTGCGGACGCGGCCCGATCAGCATCCGCCATCACCTGCTTAATCTCCTTGATGCCGCTGACGACAGCAGAGAACTCGATGAAGGTAGACCGCGTGGAGTGCGCAATGATCTTTGCGAGCGTCGTCTTTCCTACTCCGGGAGGGCCCCAGAGAATCATGGAGCCGCCTTCATCGTTCTCCAGTTGCGCCCGCAGCGCCTTGCCTGGCCCCAGTAAGTGCTGCTGCCCGGCAAACTCAGCCAGCGTGGCGGGCCGCATGCGCTCGGCCAGCGGACGCTGCTCCACAGGCTGCCCGCGCGCTTCCGCCGGGATGGGATCGAAGAGACTCATGGCTCCGCCCGCTGACGGCTGGCAACGTATAGCAGAATTGCGGCCGCAGTCGCTGCATTCAGGGATTCGACCGGCCCCGGGCAGGGAATGTGCAGCATGCCGTCGCACAGTGCGGCGACCGCTGGCGAAATACCCGAGCCTTCACTGCCGATGACTACCCCCCAGCGCTCCCCCAGTGTCGCCTGTGAGATAGATGCGCCTTCATGGGCGGCGCAGGCAATGAGTGGGATGCGGAGCGCATGCAGCTGCTGGAGCGGCTCTGCGCTTTCCAAGGTGATGACAGGCAGCCGGAAGCTGGAGCCGGCCGAGGCTCGAAGAACCTTTTGCCGCCACGGCCCGGCGGCCGGAGGCACCAGCAGCACGGCGGTCGCGCCGAAGGCCTCCGCAGTGCGAATTATGGTGCCGGTATTTCCCGGATCCTGAATCCCGTCGAGGATGACGAGCCTCGGGTCGGCGGCCGCCAGCACTTCGTCGAGGCTCCACTGCGGCTGACGCACCAGAGCGGCGACGCCCTGCGAGGATTGGGTGCCACAGGCGCTGGCAAACGCCTCGGCCTGCACGGCCAGCACCGTATCCGCGGCAGCCGGAGCACCCATCTCCAGCCAGCGATGGCCTTCGCGAAGAAACAGGGAAGCAAGCGGCAATCCGCTGCGCGTGGCCTCGAGAATCAGGTTTTCGCCCTCGATCGCGAGCCAGCCATCGCGGGGCCCGCGGTCTGCCAGGCGCTGCCGCAGGTCTTTCAAGCGCGGATTCTGCCGGCTGGCAATCCGTTCGACGATGGCGTCCTGGCTACGCATGTTCTGGCGCGATTCTACCTCCGATGCGGGATGGCCCGGAACGCCGGCGGCCGGCGCTGACCTTCGGTGCAATCCGCGTTTTCTGCCACGGTATGATGGAGGATACTGCGCGCCGCGGAAGGCCGCTGCGCCATGATCAATCCACGCCGCGGACCGGGCGCTCCGGAGAAAATTTTGTCAGCCGAACTGTTGCGCGTGCATCCGGATGAGCCGGAGCCAGAGAAGATCGAATACATCGTGCAGTGCCTGCAGCAGGGCAGCGTGATCGGCATGCCCACCGACACCTTCTACGGGCTGGCAGTGGATCCGGTCAACCTGCGCGCGGTGGATCAAATCTATGTTTTGAAGTCCCGCATGCGGCACAAGCCGCTGTCCCTGCTACTGGCGGATGTGGCGCAGGCCTACGAGATTGCCCGCAACCTTGACGGAAAGTTTGATCGTCTGGCGGAACGCTTCTGGCCCGGTCCGTTGACTGTAATTGTCCGCGCCGGCACACGGCTGCCGCTGCGCGTCACCGCCAATACGGGGAACGTTGCGTTGCGCGTACCGGATGCGGCCATTCCCCGCGCCGTGGTGCGCAAGCTGGGCCTGCCGGTCACGGCGACCAGCGCCAATCTTATGGGCGCACCGGAGTGCTCCCATGCGGTGGGCGTGCGCGATCAATTGGGCGACCGGCTGCCGCTGATTGTGGACGGGGGCCCCACTGCACGCAGTGTCCCGACGACGATCGTGGATCTTTCAGGCACTCCGGGAAACTGGCAAGTGCTGCGCGAGGGCGCCATCGCCACGCATGAGATTGCACTGGCGCTGCAGTAGGCGGGCGAGACACGTATGGATCCACTGCCTGTCAGCGGTCCCTTGTTGCCGTCACGCAGCGGTTTCGTGCGCTGGAAGCTCGCATTCTTTCTGCTGTTGGTGATTGCGGCCGTCGCCGCGACGGTCTGGTTCTGGACGCTTTTCTGGAAGATCAATCGCGCCTCTGCCGGACAGCCGCTGCAGCCTGCCGATGCGATTGCCGTCTTTGGCGCGGCGGAGTACCGTGGACGTCCGTCGCCGGTATTAAATGCCCGCCTGGAGCGGGCGCTCGATCTCTACAAACGCGGCTACGCCCCCATCATCATTACGCTGGGCGGAGGCGGCGATCCGCAATACAGCGAGGGCGGCGTTGGGCGGAGCTTTCTGCTGTCGCATGGCGTTCCCGATGACCATATCATCGCCGAAACGCAGAGCAGCGATACGGAGGAGTCGATCCAGCGGCTGGCAGCCATTGCGCGCGAAAATCATCTGCAGACAATTCTGGCTGTCAGCGACGGAACGCACCTGTTTCGCATTGCGGCGCTGGCGCGTGCTGCCGGGTTAAACGTCCGTGTGACGCCACGCGAGACCGGCCGCTCCATCGCCGGCGGGGACATCATCCTCCGGTATGCGCATGAGATGGCCAGCTATACTCTCTGGCGCATGCATCTGCACTAGCGCCGACGGCGCTCCACGGACAGAAAATTCCGCGCACGCGCAGGGCGTAATGTATGATGGCGCCCATGAAACGTCTCAGGCTGTCCGCATTACTGCTTGCCGTGCTCTTCGCCGTTGTCCCGTTTGCGCGGACACAAACCGCCGTGTCTGCCAGTGCAACCGCCAAAATCCTGTTGCCGGATGCTACGGCCAAGCTGATGCCGCCCAGCGTATTTTTCAGCGGGCAACAGGCGCCAGTACAGTTGCGCAATACCTATGGGCTCCAGTTTGGCGACAAGATGATGGTGCTGGCCGGGCTGGTGGACAGCAGCGGCTACTCCAGCGGAATGCAGGTGAAGTATCAGGGCTATCTGCTGACGGAAGTCCCTTTGACCATCGAGGGATTGACGCTGCCTCCCGGCGCTTACGGCTTCGGCTTCGTCGCGCCGCATTCCTTTCTGGTGATGGACATTGGCGGCCATGACGTACTGCGCGCCAGCTTCCACACGGACCCCAAGCTCACCCGGCCGCGGCCGCTGATGATCGCCCCGAGCGGGCAGCCGCGCGGATATCGGCTGGTTGCCAACCGCCACTACGTGACCATTCAACGGAAATAGCGCGCTGTTACTTCGCGCTTCCGGAACCTTCGACCAGCGTGAGGAAGCGGTCGGCACCTGTCTGCGTACCGCTGTAGGTGAATACCTCTTTCAATCCGCTGGGCCAGCGCACGGCGATGTGATCGATGCGGCTGCAGCCTCCCAGGCCAAAATGCAGCCGCAGATCATTGTTGGAGAGATAACTGGAGCCGCTGCGAACCTCCTGCATCCACTGCTGCCCGCAGGCGGCGACGGTGATCTGCGCGCCGATGCCGTCACGGTTTGACCGGGTTCCACGGACAAGAATCCCGAGCCAGTGATTTCCGTTTGCGGCCTGATTGACCAGCAGCATGGGATGGCTGCTCATGTTGTTGACCACTGCGGAGAGCCGTCCGTCGTTCCAGAAATCCGCAACCGCCAGCCCGCGGCTGGAAGCCGGTGTGGTGCAGCCCGGGCCGCACTGCTGACTGAGATCCTTGAACGTGCCGTTACCTGCATTCCAGTAGAACAATCGCGGCTCCTGATAGGTTGACCCCAGATGCGCCGTATCGACCTCCGGATAAACATGTCCGTTCACGATGAGAATGTCCGGGCGCCCGTCGTTATCGAAGTCACCAAATGTGGTGCCCCAGCCGAGATATTGCGTATTGAAACCGAGACCCGCAGCTTCAATTGAAGGAGTGAAGGTGCCATCGCCATCATTCTTGTAAAGGGAACTCGTATCGTCGGAGAAGTTTGTTTTGAAGATGTCCTCCAGGCCGTCGCCGTTAT
>JAJZCP010000242.1 GCA_021846065.1 Acidobacteriota bacterium | reverse complement strand
TTCCGCATACTGAGTTCCCGATGAAGGCCAACCTGCCGCAGAACGAACCGCTGCGGCTC
The DNA here is from genome assembly GCA_021846065.1 of Acidobacteriota bacterium. The sequence goes on along the minus strand of JAJZCP010000242.1, from coordinate 2,912 downwards.
GACGACTGGACCCAATCGGATCTCTATGGGCAGATTCGCGAAGCCCGCAAGGGCCGCCCTGTCTATCTGTTGCATGACGGTCCTCCCTATGCCAACGGCCCCATCCATCTGGGCCACGCCATGAACAAGTGCCTGAAAGACTTTGTGGTGAAATCAAAAACGATGGCCGGCTACGACGCTCCTTACGTGCCGGGCTGGGACTGCCACGGGCTGCCCATTGAGATCAAGGTCGATGAGCAACTGGGCCGCCGCAAGCTGGATATTTCTGCGGTCGAGGTGCTGCAGGCCTGCCGTGAATATGCCGGCAAATACATCGACCTGCAGCGGGAGCAGTTTCTGCGACTGGGCGTCTTCGGGCAGTTTGCGCATCCCTACTCCACCATGTCGAAGGAGTATGAGGCGCGCGTGCTGGAGACGTTTTACGGCGTCTTCGAGCGTGGCTTTGTGTATCGCGGGCTCAAGCCGGTCTACTGGTGCATCCACGACCGCACAGCGCTGGCAGACGCCGAGATTGAATACGAAATGCACACCAGCCCCAGCGTGTACGTGCGCTATCGCATGATCAGCGATCCCGCGCATATTGATGCATCCCTGGCCGGCAAGCCCGTGCATACCATCATCTGGACCACGACCCCGTGGACACTGCCGGCGTCGCTGGCGGTCGCGTTTCATCCTGACTTTGAATACGTGGCGCTCGAAGCCGCCGACGGGAATGTATACATCGTCGCGGCATCGCTGGCGCACACCATCCGCGAAACAATGGACGCGGCCATGGGGTTCGCCAGCGCCCGGGAGATCGCACATTTCTCCGGCCGCAGTCTGGAGCATGCGACCTTTCAGCATCCGTTTCTCGATCGCAGTATCCTCGGCGTGCTGGCCGGCTACGTGACCGCCGATCAGGGCACGGGCGCTGTGCATACGGCGCCATCGCACGGCGCGGATGACTTCTACACCGGCGTGCGCTATGGGCTGGACCCTACATGCAACGTGGACAATGAAGGACGTCTGCGCAACGGTCTGGCGGAGTACGAAGGCAAAACTGTTTTCGCAGCCAATGAGTCCATTATTGCGCTGCTGCAGGAGCGGGGTGTGCTGATGGCGCGCCGCGATATCCAGCACTCCTACCCGCACTGCTGGCGTTGCCACAATCCGGTCATCTTTCGCGCCACGGAGCAGTGGTTCATCAGCATGGAAACGCCCATGCAGGAAGCGGGCGGCGCAGAGACGACCTTCCGCCGGCGCGCGCTCGAGGAAATCAAGGGGGTCCGCTGGGATCCGTCATGGGGCGAAGAGCGCATCTCGAACATGATCGCCACCCGGCCCGACTGGTGCATCTCGCGGCAGCGGATCTGGGGTGTGCCGATTGCACTGTTTCTGTGTGAGCGCTGCAATGAGCCGCTGCGCGATCCGGCGATCAACCGGCGAGTCGCGGATCTCTTCCGCCGTGAAGGCGCAGAGGCATGGCACACGCGGTCCGCGGAAGAGATTTTGCCGGCAGGCACAACGTGCCAGACCCCGAATTGCGGCGGCACATCGTTCCGCAAGGAGAAAGACATCCTCGACGTATGGTTCGACTCCGGCAGCAGCCAGGCGGCTGTGCTGGGCAAAGATGCGGGCTTTGGCCTGCCGTGGCCTGCGGATCTTTATCTTGAAGGTGGCGACCAGCACCGCGGATGGTTCCACACTTCCCTGCTGCTCTCCACCGCGTTGAACAATGCCGCCCCCTATCGCCGGGTCGCTACATGCGGCTGGACGCTTGACGAGCAGGGTCGTGCGCTGTCGAAGTCGCTTGGAAATTTTATTTATCCCAGTGAGGTTGCCGACAAGCTGGGCGCGGATGTCATCCGTCTGTGGGTTGCCTCCGTCGACTTCCGCGAGGATGTGGCCGCCAGCATTCCGCTAATGCAGCGGCTGGCGGAAGACATTTATCGCAAGCTGCGCAATACATTCCGCTTCCTGCTGGGCAATCTCAGCGACTTTGTGCCGGAGACCGACGCGGTGGCCACCGACGAAATGCTGCCGCTGGATCAGTACATGATGGCCCGCACCGCAGAGCTGACGGCCAAAGTGCTGCGCTGGTATGACGAGATGGAGTTTCACCGCGTCTACCACGCCATCAATGAGTTCTGCACGGCGGACCTGAGCGCAATGTACCTGGATGTGCTGAAGGATCGCATGTACACCTTTGCGCCCGACAATCCGGAACGGCGCTCCGCGCAGACTGCGGTATGGCGCATTGCCGAGGCGCTGGTGCGGCTGATTGCGCCCTACCTCAGCTTTACTGCCGATGAGATCTGGGGGTATCTGCCAGTCATCACGGATCGCGAAGCCAGCGTACATCTGGCGCTGTTCCCTTCGCCCGCTGCGTTGCGCCCGGTCAACAGCGACGCACTGTTGGCGGAGTGGGCGCAGCTTCTCGGCATTCGCGATGAAGTGCTGAAGAGCCTGGAAGAGGCGCGGCGCGAGAAGCGCATCGGCAAAGCCCTGGATGCAAAGATCCTGCTGCAGGCTTCAGCCAGCGAGATGCCGCTGCTGCAAAAATATCTCTCCAGCCTGAAGGAGCTTTTTAACGTGTCGCAGATTGAGCTGGAGCCGGGTCCGGCACTGGCCGCCGTGACACTGCCAGCCGACGGCGGGCGCTGTGAGCGCTGCTGGAACTATTCCGTGCACGTTGGCGAGAGTGCGCAGTGGCCAACGGTCTGCGAACGATGTGTCGCCGCGCTCGAAACCATCGGCGCTGCCAGCGGCGAGCGGAGCCACGCGTGAACAGATACCGATCCCACCTAACGCTGCTGCTGATCACGCTCTGCGTGTTTATTGCTGACCGGCTGAGCAAACTGTGGATTCTGCACAACATCCCGTCCGGGCAGGACATTACGATCATTCCGCATTTTTTCCGCCGCATGTTCCGG
>JAJZCP010000241.1 GCA_021846065.1 Acidobacteriota bacterium | reverse complement strand
CGATCTCGGTCTTGAAGGCTTCCGAGTACTGATAGTAGAAGCGCGGCGCGCGCCACCAGTAGGGTCCGCCGGAGTTGACGCCACGACCCGCCGTCGAGCTTGGCTGATAGAGACGCGTCGGCTCCAGCTCCGCCAGAAGCGTCCGCAACTGGTCGTCGATCTCCTTTGGCGGATACCCCTCGTTGCGCGCGCACCAGATGGCGATGGACGGATGATTGCGATAGCGCAACACCTTGTCGCGGACGTTGGCGATGTAGGTGGGCAGGTCATCCGGATTTGGCCCGTCGGAGGGATTGGGCTGAAAGAATTCATCCCAGAGAAGAATGCCGTATTTGTCGCACAGCTCGTAGAAATCCTCGTCCGTGCTCTGGCCCACCCAGTTGCGAATCATGTTCAGGTTGGCCAGCTTGTGCATGTAGATCTCCGCATCCAGCCGCTCGCGGGGAATGCGCTTCATCGCCTCGTCCAGCCCCCAGTCGCCGCCACGCAGAAAGACGCGCACACCGTTGACCGAGACGGTCAGGTTTTCTGAATCCGGCACCGTGTAGGTGATCTTGCGGACGCCGAAGTCGAAGCTCTTTTCGTCGGAAGTCGCGCCCGCAACCTCAAAGCTCAGGTGCATGGTGTAGAGGTTCTGCGGGCCATATCCATTGGGCCACCAGAGCAGCGGATGCTCGACATGCAGCGCGGGCTGTGTCTTCGGATTCATGGAGAGCGTCTGCTGGCCGTGCGCGGGAATGGTGACGGGCATGGAAACACTGACGGCGCCAAAGGCCGCATGCAATACGCCGGAGACCGGCTGGTCCGTGACATTGGCGAGCGTCGTCTGGATGGCCACATCGGTTGAGTCCGTACGCGGCAGCGGCAGATCGGTGGTCACCAGCGGATCGCGCAGCACCACCGGCCCGGAGGTCGAGAGCGTGACGTGGTCCCAGATGCCGGTGTCACGGTCGCGAATGGCTGGAATCCAGTCCCAGCCGATGGTGGAGAGAAACGTCGGCCCGTCGAGCGCCGTGACACCGCCGTTGCTGCCCATCCCGTCGGCGATGGTGTGCTCGTGGGGAACGCCGGGATGCGGTTGCGGCGAAACATGCACCGCCAGAATCGCGGGTTCTCCTGGCTTGACGATGTCCGTGACGTCAAAGATGCCGCGCTTGAAAGCGCCGGTCATCGTGCCGACCTGTTTGCCATTCAGCCACACCTCGGCAGAGTAGTTGATGCCGGCGAAGTTCAGCCAGATCCGCCGTGCCGCATAGCTACGCGGCACGTCAAAGACCGTTCGATACCAGTAGGAGGTCTTGTTCAGACTCTCGGGAATGCGATTGGGCCGGTTGTTTTCACCGTAGAGCGGCTCCGGATACACCCCTGCATGCACCAGCGTCGTCAGCACCGTACCCGGCACCACGGCCACATACCAGCTCCGCACATCCACGCGATCGGAGGCGATCTCGGCCGGCTGCGCCGTCACCTTCGCCGCATCCTGCATCGTCCATCCGTCGCCAATCTCCACTCGCGCCGGAACCTGCGCCTGAGTTCCCATCACCGCGCAGACCCCCAGAACCAGCCCGCCAAACCATCCCCGTCCGTTGCTCATCGTCTGCCGCCTGCCACTCGTGGATTGTTGTAACCGGATCATGATATCGTTCCCAGTACGCAACGGCAATCCCTCGCCCGAAAAGAACCGGAGTCTGTGCTTGACGCGCGCTCGAACAATCTCACTGCTACAATTCTTCAGACAAGTCAGCGATAAAATATCGCCTGCATGCCACAGTTCTCTCTCGCTCGGAGCAAAGCGTCATGACCAGCACCCGAACCGGTTTTCTGTTCACTGTCCTTACGCTGCTCCTGCCGCTTTTTGCACAGCAAGTCCGAGCGCAGCAAACCATCACTCTCGGCCAGTCCATTGCGCCGCTTTACGGCCCGTGGAAGTTCCACATCGGCGACAACCCCGCCTGGGCCAGCCCGAACTTCGACGACTCGCAGTGGGAGACGGTCGATCTGACGCCGCAGCCGGGCAACTTCGATCCTATAATCGGAGTTTCCAACTACGTGCCCGGCTGGACGGTCAAGGGCCATCCCGGCTACTGGGGCTGGGCCTGGTATCGCCTCCGTGTGCACACGAACGCGCAACCGGGGCAAAAGCTGGCGCTGGTCGGCCCGGCGGACATGGACGACGCCTACCAAATCTTTGCCAACGGAAAACTGCTGGGCAGCTTCGGCAAATTCCCCGCCTCCGACGGTCGTCCGATGATCTTCTTTACACAGCCGCGCATGTTTCCGCTGCCGCAGCCCGGGGGCACCGCAGGAGTGGCCACGCAGGTGCTGGCCTTCCGCGTCTGGATGGAGCCGAGCACGCTGATCGTGAATTCCGACGCCGGCGGCATGCACGCCGCGCCGCTGCTCGGCGAGGCCGGGGTGGTGACGGCGCAGTATCAGCTTGCCTGGCTGGCGCTGATCCGCGTCTACTTGTCCAATGCGATCGAGGCGCCGCTGTTTGTGCTGCTGGCGCTTCTCTCCCTTAGCCTGATTTTGTTTGATCGTACGGATACGGTCTATCTCTGGCTGGCCGCGGTCTTCCTGCTGACTGCGCTGACCTCAGCCCTCCTGTGCTTAAGCTCCTTGACGCAATGGATCGGCGCGATTGGAAATAATGTGTTGCTCGATGTCTTGCTGCATCCCCTGATGCTGGGCGGCTGGACGATGGTGTGGTGGGTCTGGTTCCGGATGCGCCGTCCGGCCTGGCTGCCAAAGCTGATCGCCGGTATGATGCTACTGCATATGCTCGCGAATGCGCTGGGGGAAGATTTCTTCTTCACCGCCGTTCCTCACCCAGTGGGCGTGGCGTTTCACTTTGTCTCGCTGGGAATCCGGCTGCTCTTCCTGCTGCTGCTGGTCTGGATTGCGATCGAAGGCATCCGGCAACAGAGCTGGGAAGGCTGGCTGGCGCTGCCCGTCGTGGTCCTGGCCGGCATTGCGTCAAG
>JAJZCP010000017.1 GCA_021846065.1 Acidobacteriota bacterium | reverse complement strand
CCGAGACCAGCTTTTCCTGAGCCTCGGACAGCAGCGCGTTGTCCAGCAGAATGGCGCCGAGAATAGTCCGCTCTGCATCCGCGTTGGCGGGCAGACCGGCGTCGAGTGTGAAGCTGGAGGCAACGGCCATGATTTCAAGTTTAATCCCGGGTAAAAAAAGCGGCTGTGAGTGCTGAGGAATCTTCGGAAAACGTGGGAAAAACTTCCTGGCTGGGCTTTTGCCGCATCGCGGAAGATGCGCGGCTACCGGAGACCTCGATAAAATCGTCTAAGAGATTGGAGTCAAGGAGTCATGCAGATGCGTTTTGCTTCGATTGCAGGATTGTTGTTCTGTTTCCCCGGTCTGGTTGCCGGATACTCAGCTCAAGCGCAGGGTGCTGTTGCGCCGACGGCCATCCACAGCAGCAGCGCCACAGCCGCGCCCGTTGCAGCGGCTGCGACCGATTCGCCGACCGTGCGTGAGTTGCAGACGGTCGAAGACAAGTGGACTGCGGCACTGAATCAGCGCGATCAGTACGGGCTGGAGCTGGTGCTGGCTCCGCTGTTCATGAATGTCTCGCAGAGTGGCGTCTTCACCACGCGCGATCAGCAGATTGCCAACCTGATCACGCTCGATGACAAGACAGCGGCCACCGAGCAAAAGGTGCTGGCGGCGCGTGTTCTCGGCGATGTCGCCATTGCCACGGGAACCTATGCCTATCGTCATCGCGTCGGCAATGCCGAAGTGATGGACCGAGGCATCTTCACGCACGTCTTCCAGCGGCAGCACGGACAGTGGATGTGTGTGAGCGCGCAGGAGACGCCCGTGGTCACCGAGACGCCGGGCGCCAGGCCGAAGAGTTCCAAATCAAAGACCAAGGCTCAGGCCGAGATGCCGTTCCACATTCCGTTCTTCACCAAAGGCGATAGCAGCAAGCAGTAGCTGCTTTCCCGGACAGAGCGCGTCGCCGCGCTCTGTCCGGGAAAGGCTGTTCTGGAAAGGCGCTTCCGGAAACAGGTGGCTCACTGCGAGACGCTATCCGCCGCCTGTCCATGCGGCAGACGCAGATGCGGCGCTGGCGGAGCATTCGGCGTGTTGGGCGCCAGCGGTGGCGCAGCCGGAGCGGCATCGCCTTTGCGAATGTGTAGGTCGGCGTTGTCCGTGATGAGCGAAAGCTCCGGGCCGCCTTTGCCAATCTGGCCGGAGACGGTCTTGTTCTGATCGCCCGTAATGGTGAGCGGAAAATCCGAGATGATATCCCCGTTGTGCGTCTGGCCGGAGACGCGAAAACCGATGCCCGGCGGCACGGCAAGCTCAATGTCGCCTTTGCTGTCTTTGATCTGCACCGGATAGGAACCGGCCAGGTCCAGCTCCACGCGCCCGTCGCTGTCGGTGATGTCGCTGGGGCCAAAGACCTGGCTCAGCTCGATATCCTTGGAGCGCGTAACCAGGTGAATCTGGCCCAGAAGCTGCGTAGCGTGCAGCGAGTCGAGGTCCATGGAAAGATCCCCGGGCAGACCGCCGTCGATGCCCAGCTCGGTGCGCGAAGAGTGGAAGTGGACCGACTTTCCGATCCGCTCCAGATGAATGTCTCCGGTGTAGTCGCCATTGAGCACGACCTGGCCGCGAATATCGGAGAAGGTAACATCGTCGCCGACGCCTTCCGCAGTCACGTCGCCGCCAACCTCATGCGCGGAGACGCTGCCACCGCGGCTGACCAGCCGCGCATGCACATGCCCGCCAATCGAGGCAGCCTGAAAGTCCCCGTGGTTGAGCGTCGCATCCACGTTGCCACCGAGGCCGGTGATCGAGGCATCGCCGTGCGTGGCGTTGAGCTGGACGGAGGCGGTGCGCGGGACTGTGATGGTGAGGTTCGAGCGCAGATTGTTTGCGCTATCCACCGCAATGATTGCCGAAGAGCCGGAGACGGTCACATGAGGACGGTGAGCGGCAAAGACCTTCTGCGCATCGTCATCCGTGCCGCCATAGACGACGGCGTGGCTGATGACGACAATCTGGTTCCCCTCTCCGGCGGCAATCTGAACATCACCCCGAGGATCCTGAATCTGAATCTGTGGCGCAGCGCCCGTGGCGATCGTCGCGGTGACCGCTTCCATATCGCGTGTGTGCTGAGGGCCGGCAAACGCGCTGAAGAAATCATCGCTGTTATCGCCAAACTGCGACTCCCACGGTCCGTGAAAGTGCTGCCATCCACTCGCAAGACCGCCGATGAACAGCAGAAATATGACCAGGCCGACGTATCCGCCAAAGGAACGGCCACCCACACTTCCCGATCGAGCGTCGAGGAACCACTCGAAGAGAGCGGCTACGCCAAGAACAATCAGCAGGATGGGCCACCAGTGGCCGTACCAGGCCCAGAAGCTCTCTGCGGCAAGCCTGCCCGTAACCAGCAGCAGCGATAGCACACCCACAAAGATGAGCAGCACAGGGCCGATCAGCGATGGGCGGCGGAAAGCACGACGCTGCGCGCGCAACACCTGCCGCTGAGCCTTCCACGCATTGCGCTGCTGGTCCCGCTGATAGCGCCAGTAGTTGCGTGGGTCGCCGACGTAGGGCTGGCCCGAGTAGGGCGGCTGATTGGGCGGGTAAGGCGGATAGGGCGGACGACCGCCCGGCGGTGGCGTGCTCATGAGCGATGCTCCTCTCCGGAGTCGTTTGGCTGCATCTCGGTCGAAGCCGGGTGAGCCGACAGGGAAGTCCATGGGCTGACCGGAACAAGTCCGGCCGGCTCGGACCGGGTTGCATTCTGGGCGGCGTTCTGCGTCCAGTTCGGCGCCTGCTGCGCGCCGGTTGAATCCGCTGGCGGATACGCAGGTGGTGGATAGCCCGAAGCAGCGTAGCCGGAGTAATCCGGCGGCGGCATGGAGGCGATTGCAGCGCGCTCGGCCAGGCCCAGAACCCCCAGCAGGATCAGATACAGAGGCCAGGCATGATCCCAGGTGAGGATGTTCATCTGGTCAAGCAGGGCGATGACGCCGGTCAGCAGCAGCAGCAGCGGCCAGCGCAAACGGCGCAGCGTCAGAGCGCGATTCCAGTCGTAGTTGAAGGGGTTCATGAGCGTCGACCTCCTATGCCGGTGCGGCTGATAATCAGCCAGACTCCAAGGCCGATCAGCAGCAGCGGCCAGCTAAACCGCATGATGCCAGCCACAAAACCCATGCGTTGCAGCAGAAAGAGAACGCCCAGCACAATCAGCACCACCGCTCCGATCGGCAGATTGCGCTGTGGAGCCAGCGGCGGCATCGGGGTGTAGATTCCCGGGTCCGCCCATGGATTGGGCGAGACACCTCCGGGATTTGTCGGGGCAGCGCCCGTATATGGCTCCGTGAATGGCGGAGCTGCGGCAGAAACGTCAGCCGGGGATGGAGCCGACCACGGCTGACCGGCGCCGGAGGGCGCAGCTCCAGGCTGCGGGCGCGCCTGCGGGTGCGTGCCAAAGTTCAGCCAGCTTCCCAGTTCGTTGATGCCAAACGGATCCGGCAGCGGCAGGCCGTCGCGGCGGGCGCGCGCCGTGTGAAACGCTTCAAACGATTGATAGAGAATCCAGGCGGCGACAAAAATGCCAACAATATCGTATCGGTCAGTCAGGGTGACCAGCACGGCAAAGATCACGACGTGGACCATCCCTTTGAAAAACTGGCCGTTGTACATGGCTCCGACGCCGGGAAAAAGCCCAAGAAACGCGGCAAGATTGGGGTTGGGCACGCCGGAGACGGGTGGGTACGCTCCGGGTATGGGTGAGCCGGGCATCGGTGAGCCAGGCATGGACGAGCCGGGCATCGGTGAGCCGGGCGCAGAATAGGCCTGATATCCCGGCACCGCCGAGCGACACACGGAGCAGAAGACCTGGCCGACCGGCGTGCGTTGCACACAGTCGGCGCACAGGGCTTTGCCGCAGTTCTGACAATAGGCGGAAGCCGCCACCTCGGGATGATTTAAGCACTGCATGGCTGGCTCCTTTCGGGGGCGGTCGCCGGTTCTGCGACGGAGTGGCGATCAAGGCCGGGTTCTGCGGTAGCCTCGACGGGGTCCTGGCTCTCGATCAGCAGGGGCGGGTTGACCGTCTGCTGGGGAGCGGAGTGAGGGTCCGGCACGCCACCCTGCTTCAGGCGAAGCTGGCTGCCTCCGCCCGGTTTCTGTGGCTCGGCCTGTGGGGTATTGTCCGTCGAGTGCTGCATCTCACGCACGCGCGACTCCACCTCATAGAGAAATCGCAAATGATCATAGTAGCGAACGACCGGCGTCGACGCCGTGGCAATTCGCCGTTCCAGTGCGGCACGCATGGAGCCTGGATTCAGCTCTGGCGGATGCATCTGGCGCAACTGCGCGCGCGTCAGGCTCAGCGTGAGGGCGATCGAGAAAAACGCCATCGCGGCGGTCATCATCAGGCGCGGCTCGGTGAACCGGTACAGCCAGGCCATGCGCCCGGCGGGCTGCTGCCAGACCGGAGTCGCAACCGTGCCTGCGGCCTGCGGAATGGCTGTGACAGGCGCTACGCCCGGGCCGGTCTGACGCAAAATATTCTCCACCAGACCGGCTGGCGGCTCGGGTGTGGCATCCAGGCAGGCCAGCCAATCACGCCCGCACGAGGATTGCTCCAGCAGCGCGGAACAGTTGGCGCAGGTAGCCTTGTGCTGATCAAAGAATGCCTGATCCTCCGCAGAAAGCTGCTGATCCAGCGCGTCCACCAGCATCGTCTCCCAACGTCCGCAGGCAGGCGAGGCGGGCAGATGGATGCGCTCGCGGCTCAGGTTGGAGTCGTGGTCGATCATGGCTACATCACCTCCTTCTTGTTGCACTCCAGCAGGCGGGCCAGCTCGGCGCGCCCGCGGCTGATGCGCGATTTCACAGTACCCTCGGGAATCGATAATACCTGGGCTATTTCTTTGTAATCCATCTCCTGCAGGTCGCGCAGGATGACGGCCTCACGCAGCTCCGGAGAAACCTGCGCCAGCGCCTGCTGCACCATCCGCTGCATCTCGCGGCGCGCAAGCTGCTCATGCTGGCCAGGGCCTTTGGACTGAAGCCGGTCCACTGGAATGGCTCCGCGATCTTCGCCCCCCTCGGTCCAGCCCTCATCCAGGCTGGAGGTCAGGCGCTGGTTGCGCGTGCGGCGGAAGTGGTCGATCAGCAGATTGCGCGTCAGCGTGGTGATCCAGACCGGCAGCGATCCGCGATCGGCGTCAAAGCTCTTCAGGCTGCTGTAGATGCGCAGGAAAACCTCCTGCGTCAGATCTTCGGCGTCCGTGCCGGAGCCGGTAAAGCGATAACAGATGGCATAGACGCGGCGATGATGCGCGCGCACCAGCGCAGCCCAGGCGGCAGAGTTGCCCAGCAGGCACTGCTGCACCGTCGCTGACCAGTCCATCTCCAACTGTGCCTCCCGCTGCGCGCTTCCACTCACGGACTGAGCCGTCGGTTCCTTCAGGAACTCCATCTGCGCGTCAGCCCCGGCATCCCCGGCCATCCGCTCCCGGCTTGCGGACCGTGATTCCGAGCGACGGCGTGGAGATTGCCAGATTCCTGGGGTCCAGCCCATTGTAGCCGCAGTTGCCATGCTCGGGGATACGCAGGAAGGTTGGAATTTGTTCCATGGCCGCAGCACTCCGGTGGCACAAACAGAACGGGAGCGCTGGTGAGCGCTCCCGGCAGGTGGCATTTCCCAAAACGGCGAACGTCGAGCAAACGCGGTCAGTAGCGCTCCTGAAACTCCGGTTCCACGGGATTCTCAAAGAGCGACCGATCGCGTGTGACAATGGTCAACCCCGAGGGCGTGACGAAGTATCGTTTCTTGTCCTCGACCGGGTCATAGCCAATCACCGTGCCCTCCGGAATATGTACGTCGCGGTCGATGATCGAGCGCCGGATGCGGCAGTGCCGACCAATGTTGACATGGCTGAAGATGATGCTGGAGTCCACATCGGAGTAGGAGTTGACGCGCACATCCTGGCTGAGCACGGAGTTGCGCACCTCGGCTCCGGAGATGATGACCCCGGCCGTGATGACGGAGTTGACCGCGCGCCCCGTTCGGCCCGGCTCGCCAAAGACAAACTTGGCCGGCGGATACTGCCGAACGCGTGTGCGGATCGGCCAGTGTTTGTCATAGAGGTTGAAGGTGGGCGAAACGGCGCACAGATCAAGGTTGGCGTCGTAGTAGGAGTCCAGCGTGCCCACATCGCGCCAGTAGAGCGCCTGCTGCTTGTTTTCATCCACAAAGTTGTAGGCAACCATCTTGCGCTTGCCCAGGCAGTTGGGCAGGATGTTGTGGCCAAAGTCGTGCTTCGAGTTTGGATCCTCCGCATCGGCGATCAGCTCTTTCAGCAGTGCGTCGGTGTTGAAGATGTAAATGCCCATCGAGGCATCGACCGAGTCGGGATTGAAGGGCGAGCGGAAGCTGGTCGACTTCGGCTTTTCCTCAAAACCCAGAATCTCGCCGGTGCCGCCGACTTCGACCACGCCAAAGCGCGAAACCTCCTCCGGAGCGATCGGCAGAGTGGCCAGTGTAACCTCAGCGCCGGAGTTGATGTGATGGCTCAGCATCAGGCTGTAGTCCATCTTGTAGATGTGATCGCCAGAAAGGATGATGACGTATTTGGGCTGTTCGGAACCGATCGAATAGATGTTCTGGTACACGGCGTCGGCCGTGCCCATATACCAGTTGGAGCCGGTGCGCTGCATCGGCGGCAGAATCTCGAAAAACTCCCCCAGTTCCTGCGCCACAATGCCGGTCCATCCTTCGCGGATGTGACGGTTGAGGCTCAGCGCTTTGTACTGGGTCATGATGAAGACCTTGCGCAGCCCGGAGTTGATGCAGTTGGAAAGCGTGATGTCGATGATGCGGTAGTGTCCGCCGAAAGGGACGGCGGGCTTGGCACGGTCGCGGGTCAGGGGGAAGAGCCGCTCGCCGGCGCCGCCTGCTAATAGAACGCCAAGGGTATCCTTCATGAGTGCGTGCATCTCCTTTGTGCTCGACGTTGCCGCGGAACCATATCGAAAACGCGGCCAGCGTCAAAGCTTTCCGGCGAGTGGACGGTAATTTTCTCCCCGGACGGGCGAGAATATCACAGCTACATCACAACTGTTCAGTACGGCCCGGAAAGTCCGAAGTAAATCGATCACCCTTGGCGACGGCAGCCTGCAACCACGCAGCGCAAGCCCCGGTCAGGACGGCTCTTCGCCCTCAACCGAGATGCGCAGCGATCTGAGGAAGTTCAGGTCATGGGGTGTGAACTGCGCTCCATCCTCGCTCTCGCTTTCGCTTTCGCCGGTGCTTTCGGTCACATCGTTCAGTCCGATGGTCGCCTCCAGCATCAGCATCACGTCAAAGCCGTGCTGGCGGATATCCTGCACCACTCCGGCAATCTGTTCCGATTCCAGCACCGAGTCGTGGATCGCCTCGCCCAACTGTTGAATCAACTCGCGCAAGCGTGGATTCATGATGCCCCCTTTGCCATTGGTCAGGGCTGAACGAGCACGCGTGTCCGTGCCGATAAGCCAGGCCAAGTTTCTTCTACCTTACTTCTGACGCAATCTGTCGGCAACAGGATATCCACGCTCCGCTGTGGGAATCCGGCATAAATTCCTTCGCTGCTAAACTAAAAATCGGAGTATTCCCATCGCCATGAAGCCGGAAAAATTCGGACGCCTGCTGGGAATCGGGGTGCGAGTCGCCGGTCGTTTGGTGCGTGACCGGAACCAGGATGCGCAGCGGGCCGTGGTCGCTGGCCAGCACTTGCACGCTCAGGTGCGCCAGCAGACAAGCGCAGCCATGCGCGCCGAGATGGCTCAGACGGCGCGCACAGCCAGTCATGCTGCGGGTCGCGGCGTCGCCGGGTTTCTGCGCCCCTTCAGCCGCGTGGGCGGCATTCTATGGCTGGAGGTCACTGGCTTCTTCTTCGGCATCTTCGCCGTCTACTTTGGCGCGGACGTGTGGCGCGTGCGCGCCTCGCTGCACCACGGACCAGAACACAATCACCTGCTGCTCTCGGTCGCGGTTTGCCTCGGTTTCGCCTACCTGAGCGTCAGCGCCTTCCTGCGCGCTCGACGGCGCTGAACCTGATTCGCAAAATCTGATTCTCAAAATCCGACTGGCAAAATCTGCCGCCCGAGACATCGCCGAGAACCCAAAACGCGCCACAATCGCCGATTCGCTACAATAAAGGCTGGAATTGCTTTCCAGAGAAGGAGTTTGTGTGTCAGAACGTACGTTCAGCATTATCAAGCCGGATGCAGTGCGCAAAGGCTATACCGGAGCTATTCTCGCCGAGATTGAAAAAGGCGGATTTCAGATTTGCGTGATCAAGAAGCTGTCCATCTCCAAGAAACAGGCCGAGGGTTTCTATGCCGTCCACAGCGCGCGGCCGTTCTTCAACTCGCTCACCGATTTCATGTCCTCCGGGCCAATCGTGCTCATGGTGCTGGAAAAGGAAAATGCCATCGCGGACCTGCGGAAGCTGATGGGCGCGACCAATCCGGCCAATGCCGAGGACGGCACCATCCGGAAGAAGTTTGCCGGATCGATCGAGGAGAATGCGATTCATGGCTCCGACGCGCCCGAGACGGCGGCCTTTGAGATCGGCTACTGGTTCGCAGGCTACGAACTCGTGTAAGCCGCGCGGCAGCAAGCCTCCCAAACCTCAGGCCGGTTGACCCTCCAAAGTTGTTGACTCTCCGAACTTCAGGAGAATCCACTCAGGAGAATCAGCCGGCCTTGGTTGTTTCCGCGGCAGAGACCCGCTACTTGCCGCCGGTATCCGCAATGGCCTGATCGATCAGTTGAAAGAGCCGAGTGCGATCCACCACCTCGATGAACGGCGCGCCTTTGGACTGACTCGTAACCACCCAGATCGTCGGTGTGTGCTCGATGCCAATACGCTGTCCCAGCGCGTAATCGGCTTTGACCAGCGCGGCCAGATGGCCCTCCGGATCGATGGCAAAGGGCAGTTGCAGCTTGTGCTCCGCCGCCCATTTTTCCGTGAACTGGCGCAGATCCTCAAGCGAGGCGATCGACGGCTGGTTGGCAAAGACGGCGTTGCGATACTCATCTCCAAGGGCTTTGGATTTCGTATCAAACCAACGCGCGTTCACCGCCGCCTGAAAGCTCCAGGGATGGAAAGGCAGCGGAAAATCATGGCGAACCCAGGGAATGTGATACTTCGCCGAGGCCTCCATCAGCAGCGGATTGGCGCGCGCGCAGTCCGGGCACTCCATATCGTCAAACTCGACAATGGCAACCCGCGCCCCGGCGGGCGGACGCAAAGCGGCTGGATCGTGAACCTGCGTGGGCGGCGGTGCGCCATATTGCGCGCGGGCTGCGGGCTGAACGGCAAGTAGAGTGGCAAAGGCGAGCAGAGCCTGTGCAGGAAAGCGCCTGGAGCGAAGTATGCCTGGAATCATGGTGGCGTAAAATCCCCTCGAAAACATTGTAGCGGCTGCGCGGCATCCTGCCCCTTTGCGCCGCCATCCACCTTCGGCCCGCTGTCTGTGCGCGGCGTCACGTTGAGAGTTCCCCGGGGCTGTGATACGCTTCTCTTCTTCAAGACGACGCCTGACAGCGTGAGGTCTGGCTGAGCAGGCGCCTGCCGGAGGAAACCGTATGACGGGTTTCGGCAGATCGCAAAACACGCCCGATGGCGCCGCGCCACCGACCGAGGCTGAGAGCAGGAAGAGCGGCCATCCGCTTCCGCTGCATCTTCACCTGCCTCATCTTCACCTGCCTCATCTTCACCTGCCCCATCTTCATCAGCCTCATCTTCATCAGCCCCGGCCCGACGACCACAAGGAACATCCGCTGCTCGAAGCCTTGACGCACTCGCTCGACCTGGCCGGGCGCGGGTACTGTTGCGCCACCAATCCGCTCGAACCAGCAGCTGCTTCCGATGGAGACGCGGCGAGTGAGCGATCCACCACCAAGGGAGATAAGGATGCAAAGCTATCCGGGAAGTGAGATTCGCAATGTGGCCGTTGTCGGCCACGCGCATTGTGGCAAGACGACGCTGATTGCATCGCTGTTGCAGGCAGCCGGCATGACGACCACTCAGGGCCGCGTTCAGGATGGCTCGGCGGTCACCGCCTACGACGAAGAAGAAGTCGCGCGAGCCACCACCATGCAGAATGCCGTGGCCTTTGCCGAGTGGCAGGGCGTCAAGGTGAACCTGATCGACACGCCTGGCTTTCACATGTTCAGCTCGGAGGCTAAGTCGGCCATGCAGATGGCTGAGGCAGTGCTGATCCTGGTGCGAGCGCAGTCGGGAATCGAGGCGGTCACGGAGCGTGTATGGCGTTGGGCCGAGGAGTTCAACCTGCCACGCATCGTCGTGCTCAACCAGATGGATGCCCTGCGCACTCAGGGGCTGGACGGCGTGGAGGAGCTGCTCGGGGAGCTGCGCGAGCGCTGGGGGCGAAGCTGCATTCCCGTCCAGTTGCCGGTGCTCGATCAGAATGGCTTTCACGGCGTCGTCGATCTCGTCACCATGCAGGCGTTTCTCTATTCGCAAACCGCCGGCACCGGCCGCGGGCAGATTGCCGAGATCCCACACGAACTGAAAGAGGCCGCGCGAGTGGCGCACGAGGCTCTGGTCGAGCTGGTGGCCGAGGGCAAGGATGAGCTGCTCGACGAGTTCTTCGAGGTCGGCACCATCCCGGAGCAGCACCTGATTACAGCTCTCCATGAAGCCATTCGCGAAGATCGTATCTTCCCTGTGCTCTTCGCCAGCGGAATCGCGGCCGTCGGTTCGGATCATCTCCTGGACTTCCTCAAAGTCTATGCGCCGACGGCAGCCGAGCGAACCGCATGTGCGGGCAGCTCCATTCAGGGCCAACTTCAGGATGCAGTTCAGGCTGCGTCGCTCGCCGGCATCGACTCCGACCGTGAGGCTTCGCGCGACAGCCTGACGGCAGTTGCCGACAGCCTTGCTGGCAACCATGACTCCGGCTCGCATCCGGCAGTTCGTGCCGGCGTGGTCATGCGCGCCGTGCGCGATGAAGAACCGCTGGCCGTCTTTGTCTTCAAAACGCTGCATGATCCGTTTGCCGGCAAAATCAGCTTCTTCAAGGTGATCAGCGGCGTTCTCCGCAACGATCAAACGGTAGAAAACTACAGTCGCGGAGGCCAGGAACGACTCAGTCACCTGAGTGCGATGCAGGGGCGAAGAGCGATCGAGGTCAGCGAGCTGCATGCCGGCGACCTGGGCGCTGTGGCGCGTCTGCGCGAGACCCTCACCGGCGATACACTCGGGCAGCGCGGCGCGGAGATGCGCGTCGAACCGGTGAACTTTCCCGAACCAAGCATGACCTATGCCATTGAACCCAGAACCCGCGCCGACGAGGACAAGCTCGCGCCCGCCTTGCACAAGCTGCTGGAAGAGGACCGGATGCTGCGCTTCTTTCGCGATGCACAGACCCAGGAGTTTCTGGTTGCCGGCGCCGGCCAGCAGCACATCGAAACCGTCGTAGCCCGGCTCAAGCGCCGCTTTCACGCCGAGGTCACGCTGAAGGCTCCCAAAGTGCCCTATCGCGAGACCATTCGTGCGCGCGCCGAGGCGCAGGGACGGCACAAAAAGCAGTCCGGCGGCCACGGGCAGTTTGGCGATTGCCGCATCCGTCTCGAACCGCTGCCGCGCGGCGCAGGATTCCAGTTCGCGAGCGAGATTTTTGGCGGCGCCATTCCGCGACAGTTCGTTCCAGCCGTAGAGAAAGGCATCGTGGAAACGGCGCTCAGCGGACATATCGCCGGCTATCCAGTCGTGGATTTTCGCGCCACCGTTTTTGACGGCAGCTATCACGAGGTGGACTCCAATGAGCTTTCCTTCAAGATCGCCGCGCGCATGGCTTTCCGTCAGGCCATGGAACAGGCCCGCCCATGTCTGCTGGAGCCTGTCATGCAGGTCGAGGTGGAAGCGCCGGAGGAATACGCCGGAGCTTTGATGGGCGACCTGAATACGCGACGCGGACACGTCCTCGGCATGATGCCACGAGGACGCACCGTGGTCATCGAAGCCGAGGTTCCCATGGCCGAGATGTTGCAATATGGGGCCACTCTGACCTCGCTCACGCAGGGACGAGGCAGCTTCCACATGGAAGCAAAAGGCTATGAAATGGTGCCGACAGCGGTCGCAGAGCGCATTCTGGCAACGGCGCGCAGGCCGGTGGCTGCCGAAGCCGAGTAGAGCAGGTTGCTTTCGCCGGTGATCCGAAACGACGGCGACGAGCCGGGGTCGGCCATCCGCCCGCGTATCCGCCCGCGTAAAAATTGCGCCTGCCAGAATCCTGTGGCGTTCATCTTCATCTGAAACAATAGTGATGAAGATGCATTGGACCAAACAAACCCTGACGAAGGCTTTTTGGGCCTCGGCAGCCGCGGTGTTCGTGGCGGGATGGTCGATGGCTGCTGCGCAGCAGAATCCCAGCTCCCTACAGAATCCTTTCCTCGGCAGCATCACGGCTCTTCCAGCCTCCCATGCTGTCCTGCCCCTGTCGCTCGACGATGCGGTGCGGCGCGGCTTCCAGACCAATCTGGGCCTGAAGGAAGCCGAGGCCGGCGAAACAGCCCTGCATGGCCAGGAGCTGGAGGCGCTGCAGGAGTTTTTGCCCACGATCACCGTCTCGGGCGGAACCGGCGTGCATGAGTATGATCTGGCGGCGCTGGGCTTTGGGCCGAGTGTTATCCGGAAGTTCAGCGCAATCCTGCCACCCAACACCAGCTTCAGCGGGGTTTCGCTGATTACCAAGGCGGATGTGACCAACGGTCAGGTGAACTATGACCAGACGCTCTACTCCGGCCCGGTCATCAATGGCTACAAGGCCGTCCGCGCCGCTGAAAAAGTCGCCTATTTTCAAAAGATGACGGCGCGCGGCGAAGTCGTTCAGCAGGTGGCAGCCGCCTACCTCCGCGTGATCGCCACCGAGAGCGATGTCGAGAATGCGCAAGCGCTGCTCGAGTCGGACCGCGTCCTCGAAGAGCAGACCGCGGCCAAACATGCTGCCGGAACTGTGGCCCGCGTCGATCTGCTGCGGACACAGGTCGAACTGCAACAGCAGGAGCAGCGACTGCTGGCCAGCCAGAATGCGCATGACAAGGCCGAGATTCTGCTCAAGCGAGAGATTGGCATTGCGCCGGGCCAGCCCATTCAATTGACCGATCCGGCGCCCTACAGCGACCTCACAGAGCAAAGCGAGCACGATCTGCTGGCCACGGCCTACCAGAACCGGCAGGACTACCAGAATCTGCAAGCCGAGGTCAAAGCAAACTATTACGTCATGAAGGCGCGACAGTCCGAAAGGCTGCCGACGCTCAGCTTCTCCGGCAACTACGGAGTCACCTCCGTCAGCGGCGTCGGCGCGCACGGAACCA
>JAJZCP010000240.1 GCA_021846065.1 Acidobacteriota bacterium | reverse complement strand
CAGGGTACGGATTTTCTCGTAGAGGTCCATGGCAGAAACCGAGTTCTGTGAAGATGGGGCTGCGCGTGCGCTACTCCCGATTTCCAGTGTATGCGCGGAGAGGCTGCGGAGTTGCATTTCGAGCCTGCCGACACTGGCCCGGGATAGAGAGCAAGGCGCTTGCGAGGCAGGCAAGAATTACGCGATGCGGTAAAAATTACTCGACCGCAGGCCCGGCAGAGCCGGTGAAAAATTCCGATGTGATTGATTTCAATGGCTTTTCTGGAAGATTCGGTTTGGCAGCGAGCTTGCATTCCTATCAAGCGTTCGTGAAGAAGCATACCGGGGACCGGGGAGTCGGCTCCTGGCAGAAAAGAGGACACCATGAGGATTCGACCGATTCACATTGCAGTTTCCGCTTGCGCCTTGCTGAGCGTCACTGGATGCGCGACCAAGAAATACGTACGCAACCAGACCGCGCCGATTATCCAGCAGACGGATCAGCTTGACCAGAAGACGGCGGAAAACAATCGAGCCATCCACGATGTGGACAACCGCGCGCAGGCTGGCATCAGCAAAGCGCAGCAGGCTGCCGACGCTGCCGGGCAGAGCGCGAATGCGGCGCAGCAGTCGGCAGGCAACGCGACGGATGCGGCGAACAACGCAGTGCATCGCGCCGACTCACTGGCCGGGGCTGTGGCAGGACTGGACAGCTACAAACAGGTGAGCGACGTGACGGTGACGTTTGGTTTCGACAAATCCACCCTGCGGGCGAGCGACCGCGCTCAACTGGACGCATTTGCCGCGAAGCTGAATGGCGCGAGCAACTACATTCTGGAAGTGACGGGCGGCACGGACTCGACCGGCAATGCGCAGTATAACTACCAGTTGAGCCAGCGCCGCGCCGATGCCGTGGTCCAGTATCTGGCGTCGAAGTATCAGATTTCGCCGCGCCGATTCTATCTGATCGGCATTGGCGAGGACAAAGCCGTCGGTGACAACCACACACGCGCGGGACGAGCGATGAATCGCCGCGTGACGGTACAGATGCTCAGCAATATGAGCGCGAATGGCAGCACTGCATCCAGCAACTAAGTTGGAATCAGTCCGCCGATTCCGGGCCAGCAAGGATCCCCAGACCTGACAAAAAAACTGGCCCGGAAAACTAAAGCCGGAGCGAACCTCCCCCTCGCTCCGGCTTCTGTTTTTTTTCATCTCTTTCGTCTTTTTCCATCGATGGCGCGACTGAGTTATTGCGCGGTGAAACCAAGCCGCAGATGTTCGGCACGCACATCCTGCGCCGTGAAAAGTGAGAGGAACGGCGCACCCTCCGCGGCAGATTCGACGGCTGGACGCCCGTTGGCTTCCTGCCGCTCGACGAGGCAGACGACGGCGCGTACGTGCATCCCTGCTTCACGCGCAGCCTGCATCGCAGTGATCGTGGAAGCGCCAGTGGTGCAGACATCATCGACAATGAGCACATTGGCTCCGGGCTTGCAAAAACCTTCGATGCGGCGACCGGTGCCGTGCGTTTTCTCCGCTTTTCGCACCAGAAATCCGTTGAGCAGGGCAGTGTCGGTGAGTCCGGCGGATGATGCCTTGTGCGCAGCCCAGGCGCTGGCCGTAGCCACGTTGGAGACGATGGGGTCGGCGCCTAAAGTGAGGCCGCCAACGGCCTCCAGAGCGGACGGCCCATCCAGCAGACCCCGCATGCGCAGCGCATCCAGAATGGCCAGGCCGGTGAGTCGGCCGCCCTCGGCGTGGAGCGTCGTGGTGCGGCAGTCGATGTAGTAATCGCTGGTGGCACCGGAGGAGAGCGTAAAGCTGCCCAGGCGGAAGCTGAGGGTGGCAAGAAGGGTGAGAAGCTGGTCGATTGCAGGCCGGGAATCCATGACTACCAGTGTAGCGAAGCGATGCGCCGCAAGCCGAGTGCGCAGCTTTGATCCAGATCGACGGATCCAGATCGACGAAGCGAATGCAGAATGGATACTGCGCACGTTTACTGGGCGGTGCGCGGCATCATATTCAGCGGCTCGGTCAGGGTGAAGAGGATTTTTGTGCCCGGTTCGAGGGTTGTCTGCGGATGGCTGACCATCAGATGGGTGGTGACCATTCCGGCACCGATCAGGCCGCCGGTGAGCGCGCCCACTGGCCCGGCAAAGACGGCTCCAGTCGCCGCGCCTGCGCCGGCAACCGCTCCGTATTCGATGCCAGCGCGCTCTTTGCGCGATCCCGGCCCGATGCCGCCCTCGTCGTCGATGCGATTGTTGGTGCCGGGAGTTCCACTGACCTCAGCGCTCAGCGCAACGCGCGTGCTGTCCGGCAGGATGAGCGTCTGTGGCGTGAGCCGCAGGCTGCCATGACCGGCCAGGTGACCGCTGGAGACGGCGCTGATGCGGCCCTCGATGGTGGAGCCGGCGGGAATGAGCACCTTGCCGTTCTGCATGACGTCGGCGGTAATTTTGCCGTGGAAGCGGTCGCCTTTTTCGTTGTCCGCGCTGGAGAGCCGATCGGTCAGCTCCATCTGAAACATCGTTCCCTCGGCCAATTCACCGGCACGGGCGACGGAGGGATGCACAATATCGCCGTCCGGGTCAGCGGAAACCGGGTCAGCGGAAGCAGTGCCTGCGGAATCCGGAGCCGCAGGGCGAGCCGCAAGCACTGGTGCAGCGGCTGACTTTGCCGCCATCTCTTCGACTGGAGCAGGGTCATTCTCCGGATGCACGATGTCGCCGTCGGGATCTGCTGCGGGCTTTGCAGCAACGTGTGCGTCCGCTGCGGGAAATGTCGTTGCGGGATCGGTTGAACTGGGCGCAGGCGCGGAAAGCACGGCTGGCGCGGCCACGGCTGGTGCGGCTATGGGTGCCGCGTGCGCCGCGGACGGTTTCTGCGCAGCTTGCGGTGTGGTCTGGGGCGCAGTTTGAGGCTCGGGCGCGGATTCGTTGGTCAGGATCGCCTCGGACGGAGGATGCGCTACTCCCTGATAGGGATCGGCAGGGACCGACTGCTGCTGGGCAATTGCAGAGAGCGC
>JAJZCP010000239.1 GCA_021846065.1 Acidobacteriota bacterium | reverse complement strand
CATCGACCAGATGGGAATATTGGTTCGCCGATCCACTACTGTCAGCCGCAGGCAAGGCTGGCTTGCCGAGTTTTCCCCGCCGTTATAACCAAAC
This sequence comes from Acidobacteriota bacterium, assembly GCA_021846065.1. The sequence goes on along the minus strand of JAJZCP010000239.1, from coordinate 2,943 downwards.
ATGGAGCGACTGGACGTTCTCACAATCAGCACCAGATCCGCCTGATTCGGCGACCCCACTAGATGATAGGCTCCGCTTGCCTGGATTGCGTTGTAAAACTCGACATACGCTCGCGAACTGTCTCCCGTAAAGGTATAGGAGAACCGCGCAATATCCGAGCTTCCGTTGGCAACAAAGATGCTTCCCGGATGCGTCAGCTCCACCGGAATCGGACCATCCTTCGACAGGTCATAGTTCGGTGGCGTGGGCAGGTTCTGGGCTGAGAGGCTCAGCAGGGAAGCGGCAGAGAGCAAGGCAACAGCAAAGATGCGTTTCATCGGATCAGTCTCCTTCATTTGACAGCGAACATCTTTCCATGCAGACACCAGAACACTTCTGAAAGTTGTTCCACCGGAACGAGAAATGCTGGCAAGTCTGGTCATTCCGTGTGTATCGTGAATCCAGCGATGAAATCCATCCTCACTCGACTGCTCAGCTCGCTACCGGTGGTCTGGCTGGTTGTCTCCATTGTTTTTCTGCTCATTCATCTGGTCCCGGGCGACCCGGTGCAGCAGATGCTGGGCGACAGCGCCACGGCTGCCGATCTGGCGCGTTTGCGCCATCAGTACGGTCTTGATCTGCCCCTTTCGACGCAGTATCTCCACTACTGGCGCAACGTGCTCCACGGCAATCTGGGCCAGTCGCTACGCCTGCACGATTCCGTCCTGCATTTGATCCTCACGCGTTACCCTTACACGCTGGCGCTCACGTTCTGCGCGCTTGCCGTCGCCGTACTGCTAGCCGTCCCCGCCGGCGTGCTCGCGGCTGTGCGTCGCGGCCGTCTGGTCGATCAGATCATCGGCCTGGTCAGCCTCTCAGGACTCTCGGTTCCCGCTTTCGCGCTGGCTCCCTTGCTGATTCTGCTCTTTTCCATTCGCCTCGGCTGGCTCCCGGTTTCTGGAGCTGGTGACGGCAGTCTCTGGCATCCGAAGAACTGGTCCTACCTGATCCTGCCGTCCTTGGGCATGGGCGCCTCGCTGGCGGCCATTCTCACGCGCGTCGTTCGCTCCTCCATGCTCGAAGAATTGAATCAGGATTACGTCCGCACCGCTCGCGCCAAGGGCTTGAGCGAGCGTCGCGTCGTTTATGGCCACGCGCTGCGTAACGCGCTTGTCCCGGTTGTCACTGTGCTTGGCCTGCAATTTGGCGCTCTGCTCGCCGGAGCCATCGTCACCGAGACGATCTTCAGTTGGCCAGGCCTCGGTCGACTGGTGGTGGCTGCGATCTCTGCCCGCGATTACGCGCTGGTCCAGGGTTCGCTGCTTTGCATCGGCCTCAGCTACGTCGCTGTCAATCTGCTCACCGACATCACTTACCGCTGGATGGACCCGCGCATGCGCGCCTAATCCGGCTACTCCCCGGCTACTGCCTGCTCCAGCATCGCCAGCAACAGTAGCAGCACGCGCTTCAGCCCCAGCGTTCGATTCGCTCCGCTGTACCACTCCGCGCGCGTATGCGCCGCGCCGCCATCGCCGCCAGCGCCCATTGAAAGCGCAGGAATTCCCAGCGCAAGCGGCCAGTTCGCATCGGTCGATCCCAGCCGCAGGTCAGTGCGCAGGTGCAGATGTCGATCCACGGCGCGCAGCGTCTCCAGCAGCGCAGAAGAATGCGGCAGGCTGCCTGTCGGGCGATCGCCAATCTTTTCAATCGTCATGCGCAGAGGCTCAAATTCAGTTCGCCGTCGCTGCGCCAGCATCTTCGCCGCAGCGTTGGCTGACTCCACGGCGTTTTCTACTGCGCGATGCAGCGCCACCTCCAACCGCACCAGTTCCGTCGCGTCTGTCGAGCGAAAATCGATGGAGGCCATCGCAGACTCCGGAATGCTGTTCACACTCGTCCCGCCGTGGATCGTACCCACATTCAAGGTCGTGCGCGTCGCTTCTTCAGTCTTCGCTGTCTGTGCCAGCCGCGTCATCGCGTCGCTCATCGCCAGAATTGGATTCACTGTGCCGGCGTCGGTAAAGCTGTGTCCTCCCGGGCCAGCGATGCTCACCCGGAATCGACGACTGCCAAGTGCTTGCGTCACGGTTGATTCTGCTCCTGCGCCATCCAACACAATGTGGCCCACGATGTGCTCGCGAAACGCGGCATGGCTGTAGATATGACGGATGCCGCGCAGATCGCCTTCACCCTCCTCTCCCACATTGCCCGCCAGCCACAGCGTCGCCTGCGGTGTGATTCCCGCCACTCGCATCGCCTCAGCCACAGCCAGCATTCCGATCACGCCCGCCGCGTTGTCACACGCTCCCGGAGCTTCCAGCCGATCCTCGCGCAGCACCGGTTCAAGCGGCGTCTCCTTGGGAAACACCGTCGCCAGGTGCGCCGACACCAGCACCACTTCTCCATTCGCCTTTGGGGAAGCAGGAAATCGCGCGAGCACATTGCCCACTGCATCTGTCGCGATCTCTTCCATCCCGATTGCGGCAAAACGCTCTGCCATCCACGCCGAACGCGCAGCTTCCCCAAAAGGCGGCGCTGGAATCGCGACCAGTTCCGCCTGCTGGCGCAGCAGGTGCGGATTGTTACGGTGCAGCCAGTGGAACGCCTCATGCACGGCACGCTCCTCTGCCAGAGCCATTACCTGCGCAAAAGCGGAACTCGTGGCGCGTCGCGTTCGCGGGCGTCGATTCATCGCGCTGGCTCCGTTTCCTTCGTTCGGGCAGATGCGTCATAGTACACTGCCTGCAGAAATAGTCCACAGGCTGGAGCCGTCGGGCCGGCGGCAGCACGCGAGCGCGCCAACAGAATCTTCCGCATGGCATCCCCGGCAAACTGCCCCCGTCCAATCTCGAGCATTGTTCCCACCAGGTTTCGCACCATGTGGTGCAGGAATCCGCTCCCGCACACGCGATAGATCAGCAGTTCGCCGGTCTCTTCCTGCCATTCGCTGGTCAGAATGCTCCG
>JAJZCP010000238.1 GCA_021846065.1 Acidobacteriota bacterium | reverse complement strand
ATAAACGCCTGCAGCATATAGCTTTTTCGCTTCCTTTGAAAAGCAGCGGACAGTGTCAATTCTAAATAGGACTAAATTAGTCGTCAATTGAAGAGAGCCAGGCGTTGGCGCGGAATGAAAGCCGCGATACAGCCGAAAGCCACGCCGATTGGCTGCCTGCGCGTAAGTCTGAGGAGAAATGGAGAGGGAAGTGGTGCGCCCCGAGAGATTCGAACTCCCGGCCTTCTGGTTCGTAGCCAGACGCTCTATCCAGCTGAGCTAGGGGCGCACTGCAGAGCGGCAGAATCGCAGAACGCGATTCGCGCTGACAGTCTTCAAGGTAGCAGGTGCAACGCACTCTGCGCAATGGCTTTACCCGGCGCTGGGTGCAGGTGCGGCCGGAGGAGCAGGCGGCGCGGGAGGCTCCGGCGCCAGCACCGATAGGCCTGCTCGCCGCAGAAGCTGCATGACCGTCGCCGGTCCCAGGCGCGTGGCGTCGTATTCCACGCGCACGGTCCGCGCTGCGGGCATCAGGCGCACGCCGCGGATTCCGTAGACCTCGGAGATTGCGGCGACCGCACGCACAGTGTCCTCGCTGGGATGCGAGGTATAGCGAAACTCTACGTCAACATTGGTCATACTGCTCCATCTTAAATGGCCGCCCCGCGCGCGGTCATGGCTGCGCCAGCATGCCTCGCAGCGCCTGTTCGATCTCCGGGCTGGTCCAGTCCTGCGCACTGATGTACTTCCGCACGATGTGCCCTTGTCTGTCGATGAGATAGGTCTCGGGAATCTGGGCCGTTCCGTAGCGGTGCATGACGCTCGCTGAAGGATCGCGAATGGTGGGGAAGTCTACGCGGTACTGCGCCAGAAAGCGCTCATAGGCAGCGGGATCGTCGTCAATGCTGACGGCCAGGATGTCGAGCCGCGGGAGCTGCCGGTGCAGGGCCATCAGGGAAGGAATTTCATCGACGCATGGAGCGCACCAGCTCGCCCAGAAATTGAGCAGCAACACGTGGCCGCGATACTGCGCCAGGCTGGCGGTCTGGGCGCCATCGCGAATGGTGAATGCAGGCGCCAGGCGGCCCACGGCTCTGGGCGAAGCGCCGCGATCGCAGCCATTGGTAAGCAGAATCACGGCCATTGCGACGACGGCAAAACCGGCCCCTCGACGTGCGCGCTCATTCATACATCTTCTATGATACGAATTCTCCAATGGACGCGACCCTGAGCCCCGCCGGACCGTTGGCAACGATGCTGCTGTCTGTCATGATTCCAGCCCGCGATGAGGCGGACTCCATTGGCGCGTGTCTGGACTCGCTGGTGCAGCAAAGTGACGCCGACTTTGCACTCGGCCGCGACTGGGAATTGATTGTTGTCGACGATCACTCCGCAGATGCTACCCACCAGATTGCTGCCGGTTATGCCGGGGTAACCCTACTGCAAGCGCCCGCACCCCCGCCCGGGTGGACGGGAAAGAATAATGCGCTATGGCTTGCGGCCCAGCGAGCGCAGGGCCGCTGGCTGCTGTTTACGGATGCGGATACCGTCCATGAGGCCGGCGACCTGCGCCGTGCCATCCATGAGGCGGAGCGTTATCGTGCAGGCATGCTGACATTTTCACCGCGGCAATTGGTGCGCGGTTTCTGGCAGCGTGCGTTGATGCCCCTGATCTTCGGGGAGCTGGCGGGCCAATATCCCCCGCGGCTGGTGAACAATCCTGACTCGGCGGTGGCCGCGGCCAACGGGCAGTTCATCCTGATCGATCACGCTTTGTATCTGCGCCTCGGCGGGCATCAGGCAGTGCATGCGTCGCTGCTGGAAGATGTGGACCTGGCGCGGAGCGTGAAAAGGGCGCATGCCGGGCTGCGCTTCCGCCATGCGCCCGACGCTGTGGCGACACGCATGTACCGTTCCAACGGCGCGATGATTGAAGGCTGGTGTAAGAACCTGGCGCTGCTGTTTCCAGACGCGCTGACGCGGGGACTGGCCACCTTCGTGAAAGCGGCGCTCATCTTCGGGCTGCCCGTGCTGGCCATGTATCTTCACCTGATCGTGGCGCGCCCGGCCGTGATTCTTGCCGTACTGTTGTGGTGGGCTTGGCGGGTGCAACTGCAGCTGCGCAACACGGCGCGCTCGCATTTTCCAATGGCCGATGTCCTGTTGTCGCCGCTTGCGTTGCCCTTGTTTGGCTGGCTGCTGGTGGAGAGCTGGCGGCTGCGGCAATTCCGGCGGCCGGTGCCGTGGAAGGGCAGAAGTTACGCGGGTTAATAGGCGCATCCGCCAAGGGGAATCCAATATCCTATGAGCATGGTTCTTTTAACCCGGAAGGCCGAGTTCTCCGCTGCGCATTTTTACTACAACGAAGCGTGGTCACAGCAGGAGAACGAACGCATCTTTGGCAAGTGCGCCAACCGTAACGGACATGGGCACAACTACACGCTGGAGGTCACGGTAGCGGGCGAAGTGGACCCGGTCTCCGGGTTTGTCGTCGACCTGAAGGCGCTTAAAGAGATTCTGAATCGCGAGGTGGTCGATGTCTATGACCATCGGCACCTGAATTTTGAAGTGCCGGAATTCCGTTCGACGATACCGACGACAGAAAATATCGCCATTGCAGTCTGGAACCGCCTGAACGGAAAGATTCCCGGCGCGCGACTGCACCGGGTCCGTGTGTATGAGATGCCCGACCTGTTTGCCGACTACTGCGGGGAAGCGTGAAAGCCTACCTGTCGCGCCGCTATCGCCTGTCTGCCTCGCACCGGCTGCACACCCCGGCTTATAGCGACGCAAAGAACCGGGAGGTTTACGGGAAGTGCAATCACCCCCACGGGCACGGACACAATTACACGGTCGAAGTGACGTTCAGCGGCCCGGTGGATGCGGCCACGGGTATGGTCGTGAATCTGGCCGATGTCGACGGCTTTATGTCCCGGGAAATCGTCGACCGCTTCGATCATCAGAATTTGAATCACCAGGCGATCTTCGAGCATCTGGTGCCCACAACGGAAAACTTCTGCCGGGAGATTCACCGCATCATAAGCGCCGGTTTCGGGCATGCGAAG
>JAJZCP010000237.1 GCA_021846065.1 Acidobacteriota bacterium | reverse complement strand
GGACTGGCGACGGGAATTACAAAATATACCGGGACAGGTCGTTGTCTTTTACGATCGAGGCGACCATCTGCCGGACATATTCGGCATCCACCTGGATGACCTTCTCCGTCTTGCCCTCTGCCGTGCGCTCGCTGAACGGAATGGGTGCAGCGGGCTTTGTGGCCCCTGGACCGGTTGCGGGGTCCGCGCTGGCGGCCAGCGCGATGGGGGCGTTCCGCGGCTGCGCCAGCTCCGGCGCCTCAAAGCTGATCTCGTCCAGCACCCGCTCCAGAATCGTATGCAGCCGCCGCGCGCCAATATTTTCTGTCGATTCATTCACCCGAAACGCAAAGTGGGCGATCTCCGCCAGCGCCTCCGGCGAAAACTCGAGCTTCAAACCCTCGGTTTCCAGCAACGCGGTCGACTGCTTCACCAACGACGACTTAGGTTCCGTCAGAATACGGATAAAGTCTTCCACAGTCAGGGATTGCAGTTCCACGCGAATGGGAAAGCGGCCCTGCAACTCCGGAATCAGGTCGCTGGGCTTCGAAACATGGAACGCTCCCGCCGCGATGAACAGAATGTGGTCCGTTGAAACCATGCCGTAGCGCGTGTTGACCGTCGTGCCTTCGACGATGGGCAGAATGTCCCGCTGCACGCCCTCACGGGAGATGTCCGGGCCATGTCCGCCTTCGCGGCCGGCGATCTTGTCAATCTCATCGAGAAAGACAATCCCCGAATTCTCGACGCGCTCTACCGCTGTGCGGGTCACCTGGTCCATATCGATCAACCGCTGTTCTTCTTCCTGCACCAGATATTCAAAGGCCTCGGAGACCTTCATCTTGCGTTTTTTGGTCCGCTGGCCAAACAGGTTCGGCAGCACGTCCTTCAGGTTGATATCCATCTCCTCCATGCCCTGGTTGGAGATGATCTCGAAGGACGGCGTATTGCGCTCGCGCACGTCGATCTCCACGATGCGATCATCCAGCTTGCCTTCGCGGAACTGCTGGCGCAGCTTCTCGCGCGTGCGCTGGTAGGAGTCAACCGGCGCGCTGGCCGCGGGCGCGGGGAAAGCGATCGTGTTATCGCTCAATTCCACCGGCTGTGGCGGCGGGACAGGCGCCGGAGCGCCGCCCGCAGGCGGCAGCAGCACATCGAGCAGGCGGTCTTCGGCATTCAGCTCGGCCTTGTCCTCCACCTCTTCCAGCTTCTCTTCGCGGAGCATGTCGATGGCGATCTCCACCAGATCGCGGATCATCGACTCCACATCGCGGCCCACATAGCCGACCTCGGTAAATTTCGACGCCTCGACCTTCAGAAACGGGGAATTCGTCAGCTTCGCCAAGCGGCGGGCAATCTCGGTTTTGCCCACGCCGGTGGGGCCGATCATGATGATGTTTTTGGGCATGATGTCGTCGGCCAGCTCCGGCGCCAGCTTCTGGCGGCGCATCCGGTTGCGCAGTGCAATCGCCACCGCGCGCTTGGCCGCGTGCTGCCCGACAACATGCTTGTCCAGCTCCGCTACAATCTGCCGCGGAGTCATCTCGTCCAGCGAGAGCTGCTGATCTTCTTCGGTTCCTGGGAGAAAAATGGCCATGCTGACTCCTTGCGCGGGCGTGTGCCCGGCGGGCCGTTACAGTTCTTCGATCGTGATCTGGTCGTTGGTGTAGATACAGATCTGCCCGGCGATCTGCAGCGACTTCTCGGCAATGTCGCGGGCGCCCAGCTCCGTGTTCTGCATCAGCGCACGCGCGGCCGCCAGCGCAAAGGAGCCGCCGCTGCCAATCGCCGTAATGCCCTCGTCCGGTTCGATCACGTCGCCCGAGCCGCTCAGCAAATAGGTCTGCTGCAGGTCGGCGACGACCAGCAGCGCCTCCAGATTGCGCAACATCTTGTCCGTGCGCCAGTCCTTCGCCAGCTCCACAGCCGCGCGGCCCAGGTTGCCCGCATACTGCTCCAGCTTGCTTTCAAAGCGGCCAAACAGATTGAAGGCATCCGCGGTGGAACCGGCAAAGCCCGCCAGAACTTTTTCCTGATAGAGGCGGCGGATTTTTCGGGCTGAGTGCTTGATGACGCTGTCGCCCAGAGTAACCTGGCCGTCGGCAGCCATAACAACGCGACCGTCCCGCCGGACGCAGACCACAGTCGTGGAGCGGATGCGATTGGGGCGGGAAGAGTCGCTGCTGACAGTAGCGGGCCGATCCTGGGCAGCAGGCGAGCCGCCTGGAGTCGTATAAGTGTCGTTCATCGTCTGCCTTTATTATATGGCGACCCTGCCAATTTCGGACTACACGAGCCCGTCCCCTTCAGCTATCCTTCCATGTAGACCGACACCTTCAACGCATATGACTCTCTGGGTAATGCCTCGCGTTCCCGTGATTGCGGCCGTCGCAGCCGTAGCTGCTGCCGGCACCGCTACGGCTGTGTGGTGGAAGATTTCGCACCGCAAGTCCGCGGATGAACTGGAGCACGAGCGCCGCGAACATCTGGTCCGTCACGGGCGGATCATCGACGCTACGATTCTGGACTGGACTGAAAAGCCGGATGAGAATACTCCGCAGGCGCTGCTGTATCGCTATGACATCGGCGGCGTCACCTACGAGTGCGCGCAGGACATCTCCTACTTCCGCGAAAAGCTGAAGATCGACACCTCCTGCCTGGGCATGCCGGCCTCCGTGCGCTACGACTCCAAAAACCCGGCCAACAGCATCATCCACGCTGAGTCCTGGAGCGGCCTGCGGCAATACGGCCCTCGATCCTGACCGTCGCTTTTGCCCCTGCTGTTCCTGTTGCCCTTTTTCCTGTTGTCCTGCCGGCGGGAGATCTGCTTCCGTTCTTCCCTCGGCTCACTCCGCAAAAAAGTCCCGCCCGCGCTGCTCCGGCCCCAGCCCGAACAGAAAGAACAGCGCAACAATCACGCACCCTTCAAACACCGTCAGCGCCCAGCGATAGCCAAAGTGATTGCGCAGCGCATACTCAATGCTGACCGAGGGCGAGCCGGCGAGAACACCCAACTGATACACCAGACCAGGGAATAAACTGCGCACCGTCGCCGGCGATAGTTCATTCAGGTGTGCCGGAATTACGCCGAACG
>JAJZCP010000236.1 GCA_021846065.1 Acidobacteriota bacterium | reverse complement strand
CCGTACCCCGTCCCCTGCGTGGAGGGCCGCACGTTGACCGGGCTGAATACCTGCACAGAGTTTTGCGCAATGGCGAAGGAAGCGATCAGAAAGGCCACGAACGCGAGCGGAGCGCATGAAGGCGGATACTTTTTGGGCATGGTAAAGGCTCCTGACAACGATGGAACAGGTGAAAACGGTCAATTGATCGGGGGGAACTCAGAGTCGCACGCAAGAAGAATTTTCAGACGGGGGGGTTTCTGAACAGGCAAGCGGGCGTGCAATTCCGAGGACGACTGAACGATACCGCCGCAAAGGGGGGTGGTCAAATGAATTTTTCTGCAAGTGCGCGGTTCGCCGGGCGCAATGATCCGGGAGCTCCACAGCCTGCTGCGGGAGGCTCCCTGTCGGGCCTGAACCTGGACGTGACCACCGGGATCAGCGCTGCATTGCGGGCCGCTGTCAAAATATTTCATTGCGCGCGATATCCCCCTCGGCGTATAAACGTTCCGGCCTAAAGGCTTCAGGCCGGTCGTTTTCCAGCCCCCGTTTTGCCCCCCTGACACATGCGATCCCCCCGGCGCGGAGTTTTGGGACCTGCTGTACGTCTTTGCAGTTCCCGCCCAGGGAGGGCGATCTTCCATGAACTTTTCTTTCAGTACGTCCAAAGCAGTGCGGCAGGCGGTATGTGCCGTTGCCGCCGCCGCATTCATCGCATGGGTGCCGTCGGCGGGCGCTCAGAAATCGCCAGACCTCACGCCGCCCAACATCCTCGTGATCCAGCAGGAGATGCTGAAGCCCGGAATGAGCGGCCGGGCGCACCAGAAGACGGAGAGCGCGTTTGTGCAGGCGATGAGCAATGCCAAATCGCCGGTGCACTACTTCGCCGCGGATTCAATGTCCGGGCCCAGCCGGTCGCTATTCTTCATGGGCTTTGATTCTTATGGGGACTGGCAGAAGTCGCTGGAGCCGCTGATGCAGGACCCAGCGTTTGACAGCGCTTCCCAGGCCGACGGGAAGCTCCTGAAAAACTTTGCCACGGTGGTGTTTCGCTACCAGCCGGACAGGAGCGCGAACCCGGACGTCGATCTGGCGCAGATGCACTTCATGGAGATCACGGTGATCACCATTAAGCCAGGACACGATGAAGAATGGCAGCAGCTGGCCAAGCTGCATGATCAGGCGTACGGCAAGGTCCCCGGGATGCATTACGCCATGTGGAAAGAAGTGCTCGGCAACGACAGTGGCGGGGAGTACATTGTGACCCAGCCCATGCGGTCCCTTGCAGAGATGGATGCGATGCACGTGGCCGCCGGTAAGGCGTGGGCGGCCGTAAGCGCAGACCAGAAAAAGAAGATGAGGGATTTGGAAGCGGCTTGCTTTGTCTCCATCCACTCGAATCTGTACGCGCTCAATCCAAAGATGAGCTACGTGCCCGACCGCTGGAAGACGGCCTCGCCGGACTTCTGGGGCAAGCAGTAAGGGGGAGACAAGCGCGCGGTCGTTTCCCGGGAAATGACCGCGCGACTCCTCGGTAGAGATCGAGCCTGCCGGCGCTTCGCCAGCCTGTAGTGTTGTAAGCATGCCGGCCGACGCGCAGCAGACACCGCAAAGTACAGCCCCGCACGGCACGGAACAACTCATTCGCGCCATTGGCCCGCTGGGGCTAAGCGCAACCGCCGTGAACAGTGCCATCGGCGCGGGAATCTTTGTGCTGCCGGGTCTGGTGGCGGCCATCCTAGGGCCGGTGGCAATTGTTGCGTATCTGATCTGCGGCGTGGCGCTGGCGCTGGTGCTCACTTGCTTTGTCGAGATCGGCAGCTTCGTGCAGCGCTCCGGCGGTTCGGTCGCTTACATTGAAGAAGCTTTTGGACCACTGGCCGGCTTTCTGGGCTGGCTGGTGTATTCCGGCGGCATTGTTTTATCTTCCGCCGCGCTGGGAACTGTTCTGGTGGCCTCCGCTGCGGGTTCGCTTTGGCCGGCGCTTTCCCAGGGGTTGCCGCGCGCCGTGGCGCTGCTGCTGCTCTTTGGCGCACTCGCGCTGGTCAATATTCGCGGAGTGCGGCAGGGGCTGCGCCTGGCCGTCACGCTGACGGTCGCCAAGCTGGCGCCACTGCTGTTTGTTATTGTGGGCGGCGCGCTCGCCATGCACTGGCAGTATCTGCGCTGGAGCGGCTTGCCCCCGATGAGCAATTTTGGCCGCGCGGCGCTGCTGCTGTTTTTTGCGTTCCAGGGATCAGAAGACGCGTTGACCCCCAGCGGCGAGATTCGCGACCCGGCGCGCACCGTGCCCCGCGCCATCTTCGGCGCAACGACCGCGCTCATCCTGATTTATGCCAGTCTGCAGGTGGTCAGCCAAGGTGTGCTGGGTGCCGCGCTGGCGGATCAGTCGGTCGAGCCGCTGGCGGCAGTGGCGCAGCGCATCGCCGGTCCCAGCGGTGGCACGCTGCTGCGGGTGGGGCTGGCAGTCTCCATCCTCGGATTGCTCTCCGGCCGGCTGCTGAACGCACCGCGCGCCTTCTTCCGCATAGCGCAGGATGGTATGCTGCCCGCGGCGCTCGCGCGTGTTCATCCCCGCTTTCGCACGCCGGACCGGGCCATCCTTACGGTCGCAGCGGTTATGTTTCTGGCCGCCGTTACCGGAGAGTTTCGCCGTCTGGCTGTACTCTCCAGCGTCTCATTTCTGACTCTGTATCTGGGCGTCTGCCTGGCGGCGCTGCGCCTGCGCTACACGCGGCTCAGGCAGCCGGGCGCGTTTCGCGCGCGGGGCGGTCCGCTGGTTGGCATCCTGGGTGTGGCCATCGTCCTCTGGCTGCTGGCACACTCCACGCTGGCGGAGCTGGCGCTGATGAGCGGCATGCTGGCCGCGGCAGCGGTCTACTACGCGGTCCGCATGCGCTGGCGCCAGCAAGGGGTAAGCCGCTAATCCATCGCTTATGCGTCGCTGCCGCTCGCGGGGCTGAGGGTGTCGAGCGCGGCCTGGATCTGCTGATCGAGATTTTCGTTCACACGCGCTAGATCCGGAACTACGTAGCTGAGATTGACGGCGAGCAGATTTTCCTGGACGATCTGGGCGATGACGCGGCGCAGCAGGCAAAACTCCC
>JAJZCP010000235.1 GCA_021846065.1 Acidobacteriota bacterium | reverse complement strand
TGCTCGTGAGCCGCATGAGCACCAGCACCGACTGGTCCCAGGCCATCCAGCGTCGCTACGCCCAGGGCAGACGTAAAGTTTCCGTCCGAGGCCCCACCGGTTGCAGCCTCTTCCAGCTTCCAATCCAACTCCGCAGCCAGCTTCTGCGCGGTCCGCAGCAGTCGCACCGTGCCTCGCGTCCGCTCCATCGGTGGACGATTGATTCCGCCAGTCACCGTCACCGTGCAACCTTCACCGATCCGCGTCGGCTGCAGCACCTGAAACCGCCGCTCCAACCGCGGCCCATCGGAACGCCGGGCAATCCGCAAATCCACCTCCGCCCAGGCCTGCTCCGGCACGATGTTTGTGCGTGTTCCCCCGCCGATTGCGCCAACGTTCACGGTAATGCCGCGCGCCTCATCCGTCCACTCGCTGACCTGCTCAACCAGCCTGGCCAGTTCGCGAATCGCCGACCGACCTGTGGCAAAATCAACTCCGGCATGCGCTGCGCGTCCCATCACATCGATGCGAAAGTTTCCTGTCCCTTTGCGCGCCGTCTTCACGGCCAGACCCTGCGCAGGCTCCATCACGAGCGCCGCGCCGCAGTCCACCGCCAATGCCTCCGTCACTGCCCGCGAGACCGGACTGCCAATCTCCTCTTCGCTGACCAGCAGGATCACCACCTCATGCCCGCACGTGCGCGTCAGCACTGCCGCCTCCTGCAACATCCGCACGGCCGTCAGCGCCATCGCCACGCCTGTCTTCATGTCCAGCGTCCCAGGCCCATATAATCGCCCATCGGCCACACGCAATGGCATTTTTCGCAGTGTGCCTGCCGACCAGACCGTATCCAGATGGCCGAGTACCAGCGTCCGTCTCGCAGGCCCAACGATCCCAGAGCGCATGGCTCCAAACCGCAACTCGATCAGATTTCCATACGCTCGCTGCCGATGAACTTTGACTCTTCCGCCCAGAGAGCGTGCCTGTTCCGCCGCAATTTCCATGCAGGCATCCACCGCTGCCTTGTCGTCGGACGGTGACTCGGCCATCACCAACCGCCGAGTCAACGCCACGAGATCCGGCTCCAGCCTGCGCGCGCCAGACAGGAGCGCTCGCATGGGCACATTCGCCCACAAAGGCACACTTGCTCCACTCGATTTCTCTCGTTTCGTCATCTCAACAATGTCGCACATTCCTCCGGCTCCCTGCGTCGGCGCGATTTACGCCACTTCAACTGTGGCAAATCAGACACACCTTAACCCTCCGCAAAGCGGTAGTCTATTTTTTGGCGGCGCACACCAACCGTTGGAGGCAATCCTATCCACACCGAGCAGACGATAGAACAGCCGCTGGAGTTCAGCGGTGTCGGTCTCCATTCCGGCGCACCGGTCCGCATGCGGCTGGTTCCCGCTCCCGCCGGATCAGGCATCGTCTTCCGCCGCACCGATCTTGACAACTTCGAGATTCCCGCCATCGGTCGCAACGTTGCCCGCGTCAGCTACGCCACCAGCCTGATGCGACAGGGCGTGCTCATCTCCACCACGGAACACCTGTTGTCGGCCTTGATCGGGATGGGGATCGACAACCTGATCATTGAAGTCGATAACCTTGAACTGCCCATCCTGGACGGCAGTGCACTCCCTTTTGTATGCGCCATCCGGTCCGCAGGCATCCGCCCCCAACGCCGTCGCCGCGAATATCTCCGCATTCTCCAGCCGGTCGAGGTGCGTGATGGCGAAAAATTTATTGGCGTTTACCCAGGCGACGGCTACAGCATCGATTACGCCATTGACTTCCCGCCGCCCATCGGGCGCGACCGCTTCACACTCGATCTCGCCACAGAAACCTACGGCACTGAGATCGCTCCCGCACGCACCTTCGGCTATAAAGCTGACGAGCAGCGACTCCGAGACATGGGTCTCATCCGCGGCGCAGGCCCGGAATGCGCGATCCTCGTGACTCCGACTGGCATCGAAAATGGACCGCTCCGTTTCGTCAATGAATTTGTCCGCCACAAGGTTCTCGACCTCATCGGTGATCTTGCGCTTGCCGGACGCCGCATCGAGGGCCGCGTGGTGGCCGAACGTGCAGGCCATGCCATGCACACGGCTCTGGTCCAGCGCCTGCTCAAAGACCGCTCTGCCTGGGAATTGGCTGCGCATCGTTCAGTGTGACATGGCCTTGCTCTGCGTCTTCATCTGTTCCGGGGGATGCGCTTTCGCGGCGTGGCGGTGAGGCCGTAAAATGAATCGTCATCCGTGGAGATGATTTATCAACGCTGAAATCGTTTTTCCCTCGCGAAGCAACTCTCGAAGCAGGTCGCGGAGACTGGGTGTTCTGACGGCGCTTTGAAGCACAGAAAGGCAGTTCTTCATGAATACATTTCATAGCCGCTCGACGCTGAAGGTCGGCGGGAAGTCGTATACGTATTTTCGTTTGCCGGCGCTGGAGTCGCAGGGTTTTTCACTGACGCGGCTGCCGTTCAGCCTGCGGATTCTGCTGGAAAATCTGCTGCGGCGTGAAGATGGATCGAATGTGACGGCCGACGAGATTGCGTTTCTGGCGCAGTGGAAGGCAACATCTGAGCCTTCGCGAGAGATTGCATACATGCCGGCGCGTGTACTGATGCAGGACTTTACCGGCGTGCCGGCCGTGGTGGACCTGGCTGCGATGCGCGATGCGATGAAGCGCCTGGGCGGAAATCCGGAACGGATCAATCCGCTGCAACCGGCAGAACTGGTGATTGACCACAGCGTACAGGTGGACGAGTTTGGCTCACCCCAGGCGTATGAGGCGAATGCACTGCTGGAGTTTCAGCGCAATCGGGAGCGGTATGCGTTTTTGAAGTGGGGGCAAACGGCGTTTCGAAATTTTTCAGCGGTGCCGCCGGGCATGGGCATCTGCCATCAGGTGAACCTGGAGTATCTGGCGCGCGTGGTCTTCACCGCAGAGCAGAACGGGGAGACGCTGGCATATCCGGATACGCTGGTGGGAACGGACTCGCACACGACGATGATCAATGGCCTGGGCGTGCTGGGCTGGGGTGTGGGCGGGATCGAGGCGGAAGCGGCAATGCTGGGCCAGCCTGTATCGATGCTGTAGCCGTCGCCTGGGTAAACGCC
>JAJZCP010000234.1 GCA_021846065.1 Acidobacteriota bacterium | reverse complement strand
CTGGACGCGCCACCGACTCCCTCGCAGGCTGATCTGGAGGGTGCGACGTGGACGGATTGCTTTACGTTGATCGTGAGCATGGCGGAGGATGGCAGGAGCGCTGTGGGCTGCTATTTTCTGACCGGCGACTCGCTGGCGACGCGCGCGCTGGTTGCTGTGCCGCTGGAGTTGACGTAGATTGTGCCTGGTTTGGCGACCTGGACGACCTGGAGGGTGGCGCGGCTGACGGCGCGCTCCTACAATTCAGGAAGAAGCGATGCGTGAGCGAGCAAAATCCGAAGAGCCGGGCGACGTGCAGTGGCCCGGCCTGACCGCAGAGGAGCAGCAGCGGTATGCGCGGCATCTGACTTTGCCGGAAGTGGGCGAGGCAGGCCAGAAAAAGCTGAAGGCTGCGCGGGTGCTGTGCGTTGGGCTGGGCGGACTTGGCTCGCCGGTGGCGCTGTATCTGGCGGCTGCGGGAGTGGGTACGCTGGGGCTGGTGGACGGCGACCGCGTGGACAGGACGAATCTGCAACGGCAAGTGCTTCATTCAACGCCGGATGTTGGCGATTTGAAGATTGATTCGGCGCGGCGCAAGCTGGAGGCCCTGAATCCGGCGGTGAGGATTGAAGCGCACCCGATCATGCTGCGCGCCTCGAATGCGCTGGAACTGATTGCCGGCTATGACGTGGTGGTGGACGGAACGGACAACTTTGCCACGCGCTATCTGGTGAACGACGCCTGTGTGCTGGCGGGCAAGCCCAATGTGTATGGCAGCATCTTCCGGTTTGAAGGCCAGGCAAGCGTCTTTGCTCATGGGGAGGGTCCGTGCTATCGGTGTCTTTATCCGGAGCCGCCGCCACCGGGCATGATTCCCGATTGTGCCGAAGGCGGTGTGCTGGGTGTGCTGCCGGGGATGATTGGAACGATTCAGGCGACGGAGGCGATCAAGCTCATTCTTGGCCTGGAAGGCACACTGACGGGCAGGCTGCTGATTGCCGACGCGCTGGCCATGCGATTTCACACACTGGCGTTACGCCGCAATCCGGAGTGCCCGGTCTGCGGCGAGACGCCTACCATTCATACACTGATCGAGTATCAGGAACTGTGCGGGTGGATGAGCCATCCGCGCGACGAAAAGGAGATGCCATTGAAGAACGGAATTCCACAGATCACGGTTCACGAGTTGAAGCGACGCCGCGAGGCGCAGGAACCCCATCTGCTGCTGGATGTGCGCGAGCCGTGGGAACATGCCGTGGCCAATATCGGAGGCCGCCTGATGCCGCAGGGCGAAGTGGCAGCGCGGCTGCATGAACTGGATCGCGACCAGGAGATTGTGGTGCACTGCCACGGCGGGGTCCGCAGCCAGCGCATTGCAGAGCTGCTGCGACAGAATGGCTTTGAGCGCGTGAGCAACCTGGCCGGCGGTATCCACGCGTGGTCGGTGGAGATTGACCCGAAGGTGCCTACCTACTGATGGGCGAAACATATAACCCGGCTCGGCGACTCAGCCAGCCCGGCGCAACAGGTGATGTTGCCGTTTTTCTCCCTTGCGGGCTGCCGACAATTTGCAGTTTTCTGGCAGCCCGCTGAGGGATTCTGGTTATTGGCCGCTGTAGAAGCCGGTGCGGGTGCGGACGGTGAGGCCCGGTTTGTCCACCTTGATCGTCAGACTGTGGTACTGGTCTGGCTTGCCGTCCAGCGGCGAGGCAAAGGCGAGGAAGTAGGATTTGTTGGCGTCCTGAGCGCCGCGAGCGATGGTTGCGGCCAGATCTGTGGCGCCAGAGAAGGCAAACGCCTCGCCGCCTGTTTTGACGGAGAGCGCTTGAACCGAAAAGCTGCCGACAGGGGTGTGCATCGGGTTGGTGACGGGCTTCAAATAGAGGACGTAATCTTCCCATTCGACGGTGCGCTCATCGGGCGTGCGCGCGGATTCGACGGAGTAAAAGGTGACGCGGGCGTGGCGTGAGGCCGAGAGCAGCGCGGTAAGCGTGGTGAAGAAAGTCTGCTCCTGCTTGCGGTCGGCAAAGCTTTGCGTGTTCATCATGAGCGGCCATCCGCGCCCGATCCAGATGACGAGCTTGTGGCCGGGCAGGGTGGACTCGTGGGCGAGGAATGCGCCGACCGCGTTGAGCGAGGCTTGCAGGCGGTCCGTGAGATTGTAAAAGCCCTCGATCTTGAGATAGGGGCGCTCGGAGGCTTCAGCGGCATGGAGCTGCTGGGCGAGCTGGCTGCTGTCGGTGGAGGGGCCGGCAACCAGAACAAGCCCTTTGCCGTCAAAGTGATAGATGGAAACGGGCGTGGTGAGCCTGCCGTCATTCATGCGGAGAAAATCTTCTGTGCACTGGCGAATGTAGCCGATGCGCAGATCCGGAGTGTTCACGTTGTCGAGGACGATATCGACGGAATCGGGTGGTGTGGGTTTGGCGCCTGGAACACTGGCGATGTGAGGCGGCTCGAAGGCCAGGACCTTGCGCGGCGCGCCGTTATCGAGCACCGTGAAGTCGCTGGCTTGAAGATTGGTGATGCGATGGCCGCTGGCATCCGTGACGATCAGGTCCGTGGCGACGATCTGGGATTTGGGTTGGGTCTGGGCGAAGACGAAGCTGGCGGTGAGCGCAGGGATCAGCGCGAGGGCGCGGCGCGAAACGGATCGAGACGACAACATGCAAGAACCTCCCAGAGCGTAGAGCGCGTTTCATTCATACAGAAGGCCCAGGTAGAAAAGCTTGAGTAGAAAAGCCTGGGCAGTCAAACCTATGCAGAAATCCCCGGAAACGATCGGTATCGGACCCGCCATCGAAGCTGGGCAGACGAATGCACGAGGGCATCGATGGAACACGGTCCGGACTGACCTACCGACGCAGAAATCGGCAGCTTGACGCAATCAGCCCATCGGATAAGACACGAGGATGGCCGCCGGAGTTGTGTGGCGGCAAAAGATTTTTGGCGTAAAGTTTTGACAGCAGCAACAGCGGGGAGAAGCCTGCGACAGGCTGAGGAGCGGCAGCGATGAAGGCAGGGGGCGAAGAGGATGTGCTGATCGTGGTGGATGTGCAGCGGGATTTCTGCGCAGGCGGTGCTCTGGCTGTGCCGGAAGGCGATGCGGTCGTGGAGCC
Organism: Acidobacteriota bacterium; assembly: GCA_021846065.1. The sequence goes on along the minus strand of JAJZCP010000234.1, from coordinate 25 downwards.
GGTGAATCGGCTGATGGAGCAATTT
>JAJZCP010000233.1 GCA_021846065.1 Acidobacteriota bacterium | reverse complement strand
GTTGCGCGGAGGCCGGAAGGAATCGGGCGTCGCGATGACGGCTCTGTCTTTGCCTTGCGCGATAGTTGCCCACACCGCGGCATTCCCCTCAGCGTCGGCTGGTTTGATGGCCACAGCCTCACCTGCCGCTACCACGGATGGCGTTTCGAGCCTTGCTCCGGTCGTTGTGAGCATATTCCGTCGTTCACTACCGCCGACCCGCTTGATCCAACGCGCATCTTCGCTCAGACCTATCCTGCGGTGGAGCGCGATGGCACGGTCTGGGTTTACGTTCCGCGCCCCGGCGCTGGCCGTCGTCTGGACCCGGCTTCGTTGCCGCCGGTGCCAGCACTGGCCACTTTTTCGCAGCGCTATCGCACGGCGCATCTCTCGGCCGAGCTTCCCTGCAATGTGGATCACGGCATTATCGGGCTGATGGATCCTGCGCACGGCCCGTTTGTCCATCAGGCATGGTGGTGGCGCAGCCGCGCCTCGATTCGTGAAAAGACCAAGCGCTTCGAGCCGATACCGGACGGCTTTCGGATGGCTGCGCACGCGCCCAGCGGCAACTCTGCGCCATACAAACTGCTGGGCGTCTACGGCCAGCCGGTAGAGACCACGATCGACTTCACGCTGCCCAATCGCCGTACAGAGATCATTCGCTGCGGCGACAAGTGGTTCAGCAGCCTCACCACCGTCACGCCGGTCACGGCCAGCACCTGTCGGATTGATGTGGTGGCCGCGTGGAATGTTTTTTATCATGTGCCGCTGGTAACGCCCATTGCAAAATTTTTCGGCGCGCGCTTTGTGCGTCAGGACCAGGTCACGATGATCCAGCAGGCCCAGGGTCTGCGCCACAATCCAACACTCATGCTCATCGATGACGCCGACCGACCGGCCAAGTGGTACTTTGCGCTCAAGCAGGCGCGCCTGGACGGCGCAAGAACAAATCCGCTGGATGGACCGGTCGATCTGCACTGGCGAAGCTGAGGCGTTTTGCGGCCTTCAGTCGCCGACAGCCGCAGTCATCGCGTCGTCCGTGGCGATTGCATCGCAGGCGATCGCGAGGCACTCTCCCAGTTCGTTGAACCTCTGTCTCCACGCGGGGTGCTGTTCGGTGGGGTGACCGGTCAAAGTATGCTCGGCGCTGCGAAAGATCTCGTACCAGAGATTTTGTGCCTGCCAAAGATTGAGTTCAAAGGGCATCTCGCGCAAGAGTCGAGCCAGGGTGAGCGCGCGTTCCAGTGCTTCCATGCCGCCAGAGGTCATCTGCAACTCGACCATGGTGCGCTTCATCTTCTGATCGGCCTGATAGCTCAGTTCAGGAGCGTCGAGAGCGATACCGTCTTCGGCGGCCATGCGCAGCAGTTCTCGCACACGAGATCCATCGACTGCATCCTCGTCGAGAGCGCGTTTCAGCCCAACGTTGATCGCAAATCCAGCCGCCAGCGTAAGGCCCTGCGGCTTGGGCAGGCTGGCGTGGGAGAGGTAATGCAGCAGGCTTGAATGATTCTCGTAGATGCTCGTCATCGACGCCTCAATGTCGCGTAGCGCCGAGCGCAGGAACAGTTTCACAATGCGCCGCTGTTCGTCCCGGAAGAGCGAACGGAGAGAGTATTTGAGGTCGTAGTTTCTGTCGAGCAGGCGAATGACCTCGGCAAAATCTGCGCGACTGACGATTTCGCGCAAGGATTCTGTCAACTGACGCAGTGATTCGGCGTCTCCCGCACGGAATGTCTTGACGCCGGCGGAGATGTTCTGGTCTCCGAAGTGCATGACCGCGTAGGTAAAGTCTTCGGCATGTCCTGTGATGCTCGATTCCAGACGAAGATGCCCCAGAGCAAGCCGACCGTTGCCAGAGGCCAGCGCTTCTTCGCTAAGACGCCGAATCCGATAGCAGAAAAGCTCGGTTTCATCGGCAAACGAGGAGTAGACGCCGCTGATGGCAAAATGCGCAGCGACCTGTTCCAGTGTCGTCTCCATGGGAAGAACGCGTTCGCGGTAGATCTGCGCGCCGTCGCCTTCGGCGGCGACGTTGGAGCGAGCCTCTGCCAGGTGTTCGAGAAACGCCGTTTCCATCTCCAGCGTCATCTCTCCGCTCAGCGCGCGAGCCAGTTGCAGCACGCGTGCGGCGTAGGCGATGACCTGCACGGTCTCAATGCCGGAGATGTCGTCAAAGAACCAACCGCAACTGGTATACATGAGCTGTGTGTGGCGTTGCATCTCCATCAGTCCCAGGGCTTGAACGCGCTGCTCGTGCGTTAGCTCGGGCGCAGCATGAGCATGGAGAAAACTTTCCAGAGTGTCCGAGCTGCGATCCAGAATGACCGCGATGTAGGCGTCCCGCGCAGCCCAGACATCGTGAAAAAGTCTGGCTCCGATGCGTTCGGTAAGAACTGCGACGCCATCCCGTACCAGGTCGAGCGCCTGACGCAGAGGCCCGCGCCAACTCTGGTTCCATCCCGCATGTCCGCCGTTGCAGCCGCAGTTGGAGCGCCAGCGCTCGACGCCATGAGCGCAGCTCCATGAGGTCTCTTCGACGATCTCAGCTTCCATCGTTGGCGGGTAGGCGGCGAGAAAGCTGCCATAGTTGGCCAACTCGACGGATGGGTCCTGCTCCAGCAGCTTGAGGGCGTAGCTGAGGGCCATTTCACCATGTTTGTGGTGGTGGCCATAGCTTTCGCCATCGGTAGCTATGTGGACAAGCTGAGGCTGAGGTCCGTCTCGAAATCCGGATTTGAGGCGTGCTGCGAAGACTTCGCCAGAGTTGAGCAGCCCCTCAAAGGCGACTGCGCGCGAGATCGGTCCGTTATAGAAAAAGACAGCCAGCGAGCGGCCTGAAGGAAACCGAACAAGATAGGGTCGAGTGGTATCGACCGTAGCTTCAGTGGCGGTGCTGGGTGTCTCGATCCATTCGCCAGCGGATGTGATGGCGGATGGAGGCAGAGTGAGCGGGTCAAGAGGGTGTGGACGCTTGCCGGAGTGATCGGCTGTGCGTTCTGTGCCGGTGCGTTCGGATGCGCGGCGCTCGTACTGAATCGCGCGGATTCTGCGGCACTGGTGCGGGGCAAGGACGGTGAAGCGAATGCCTTCCTCGGCCATGATCTCCAGTGTGCGGGAGTCGACTGCGGTTTCGGCCAGCCACATGCCCTCCGGCATCTGTCCAAAGCGAGCC
>JAJZCP010000232.1 GCA_021846065.1 Acidobacteriota bacterium | reverse complement strand
TGTATTTACATCCGCCAGCAACGTGCAGCTAGTTGTGCCGAGCGCGGCGGACTTCCGATTGGAGCGCATTCTAGCCGGCGTGTCGATGCTGGTCGCTCTGTTTGGATGGTGGCTCGCCGACCTGATGTACCGTCGCAAGCCACAACTGGCCGACAGCGCGGAGCAGAAAACGAAGCCTCTGTATACGCCGATCTGGAATAAATATTGGGTGGATGAGATGTACGGAGCGGTCATTGTTCGGCCGATTCTGGCGCTTTCAAGAAATCTTCTGGGACGCGGCGTCGAGACCGGCATCATCGATGGCGCGAACACCGTGATGACGGCAACGGCAAGCGGCGCAAGTTCGGGCATTCGCCGGATGCAATCGGGAAATATCCGCTCCTATGCCGGGTGGTTGGCGGCGGGAGCGGCTGCGGTTTTGATTGTGGCGCTCTACCTTTCGCATTCGTTTTAAACAGGGAAGGACTTTCAAGTTGAACGCAAGCATTCTTACATGGCTCACCTTTCTGCCCGCGGCGGGCGCGGTGGTGGTGCTGTTGTTGCCGAGGCGCGGGCGCGCTCCTCAGGTGTTTTCTCTGCTGCTGACGCTGTTTCTTTTTGTAATGGCGCTGCATCTGCCGGCGCACTTCAACTATCAACAGCAGCAAGGCTTCCAATTTGAGATGAACATTCCGTGGATCAGCAACCCGGCCATCCAGTACCACATTGGAGTGGATGGCCTGTCGATGTGGCTGGTGGTGCTGGTTTCGTTCCTGGCGCCGCTTGGCGTGCTCATCTCCTGGCGAGTGATTCAGGACCGCACCTGCGAATTTTACGCGCTGTTGCTGCTGCAGCAGACGGCGATGTATGGCGTGTTCATCGCGCTAGACTTGATTCTGTATTACGCCTTCTGGGAGCTGTCGATCGTCCCTCTGGCGCTGCTGATCGGCATGTATGGCCGCAAAAACGGGCGCGGCGCTGCCATCAAGTTTTTCCTCTACGCATTCATTCCCTCCGCGCTGCTGCTGGTTGGGATGCTGTGGCTCTATGGCCAGACGGGGACCTTCGACCTGGTACAACTCCAGCAGCAGATGTTTGGCTGGAACGGCGCCCATGCGACAGGCCTATGGCTCACGTCGCTGGCGTTTTTGCTGGCCTTCGCCGTCAAGGTGCCGGTGTTTCCGCTGCATGGCTGGCTGCGCGATGGCATCAGCGAAGCTCCCACAGCCGTCGCCATGATTCTTGCCGGAAAGCTGGGTCTCTACTCCCTGTTGCGCTGGCATGTTGGCCTGTTCCCAACCCAGGCCGCGCACGTTGCGCCCTTGATGGTGGCGCTGGGGGCAATTGGCATTCTCTATGGAGCATTGATGGCCCTGGTGCAAACCGATTTGAAGCGCCTCGCCGCCTACGCGACGTTGAGTGCGGTCAGCTTTATCGTGCTCGGCATCTATGCCTTCACGGCGGCCAGCATGGACGGAGCGGCGTATCAAATTTTGAACGAGAGCGTTTCTGCCAGCGCGTTCTTCATGCTGCTCGGCATCCTGTATGAGCGCTATGGCACCTACGACATGGGGCGACTCGGCGGCATTGCGACCAAGCTGCCTGGATTGGCGACGCTGTTCGTCATCACCGCGTTGTCGCTGATCGGGCTGCCGTCGCTGAATGTTTTCGTCGGAGAGTTCCTTATCCTGAGCGGCAGCTTCCAGACCCATCCCCGCGCCGCTGCTGCGGCTACGTTGGGCGTGATCCTCTCCGCTTCCTACATGCTGTGGATGGTGCAGCGCGTGTTCTACGGCAAGCCTTCGACGGGCGTGGCGGCTTTGTCGCCAGCAGATGTGAACTGGCGCGAACGGGCCGCCGTGTGGCCCACGATTGCGCTGATGATTGCGATGGGCGTGGCTTCTGTCTTCTGGATGCATGCGATTGATCTGACCGTTCCCGCCTTGTCTCCGGCGAAAATTTCTGTGGCAGCCTCCGCCACCGTGGCGTCGCCGCCCGCAGCGCCACAAGCAGCGACGCGAGGGATGGCACAATGAATGAGCCGATGACTCCATCGATGATCGCCGTTTCTCCCGCGCTGCGCATTTTGCCGGAAATTCTGATGACCCTGACCGGCGTGCTGGTCATGCTGGTGGAAGCTGTTTTGAAGCCGAAGACCAGCCGCAAACCGCTCGGCATTGTCGCGATCCTTGGCACCCTCGCAGCCATCGCAGCCAGTGTGTATCAGCTTTTTCTCCCGGCAGGAACAGCGTTTTTCGGCACCGTGCAATCCGATGCATTCAGCGTCTTCTTTCATCTGGTCATCGGCTGCATTGTTCTGGTCACGCTGTTGATCTCGCTCGATTATTTTGAGGGTCATACCAGCTATGTCGGCGAATATTACGCGCTGATTCTCTTCGGCGCGACCGGCATGATGTTGATGACCTGCTCCGTCGAGCTGCTGATGGTCTTCATCAGCCTGGAGATTTCTTCCATCTCCACCTACATCCTGGCGGGCTATCGCAAGCGCAGCGCGACCAGCCCGGAAGCGTCGATCAAATATTTCTTGCTCGGTTCCTTCGCGACCGCATTTTTCCTCTATGGCATCGCGCTGTGCTTTGGGGCAACCGGCTCGACCAACCTTTATGAGATTGCGAAAGGTGTCGCTGACGGGGCCTCGCCGCTGCTGTTGACTGTCGCCTTCGGAATGATGCTGATTGGCCTGGGCTTTAAAGTATCGCTGGCCCCGTTCCATGTGTGGACGCCCGATGTCTATGAGGGCGCGCCCGCGCCGGTAGTTGGCCTTATGTCCACCGCGCCGAAGGCAGCCGCCTTTGCCGTGCTGCTACGCATCACGTATGGCGCATTCGGAACGGCAATTCACATCTGGATGCCGCTGGTCTGGATTATGGCTGTGCTGTCGATGACGATCGGCAACCTGGGCGCGCTCACGCAGCGCAACGTAAAGCGCATGCTGGCATATTCTTCGATTGCGCACGCCGGGTATCTGCTGGTTGCATTCACGGCGCTGGCTCCCATGGGCATTGCGGCCGCCAGCTTCTATACCGCCGCCTACGCCGCCATGAACGTCGGAGCGTTTGGCATCATCAGCTATCTTTCCGGCTACAACGAAGCCCGCACCAGCCTCAGCGATTTTGCTGGAATCGCGCGGCGTCATCCCGTGGCCGCCGCCGCTTTCGCCG
>JAJZCP010000016.1 GCA_021846065.1 Acidobacteriota bacterium | reverse complement strand
CTGCCGGGTGGCCTCATCGAACAGCTCGCCCGACTCCAGCGCATCGCGCAGCGCCTCCCGCAGAGCTTCCAGCGTCTGCTCCGGGTCCATCTCTTCAAACTGGTCCCAGGGCGAGCGGTACCCGGAGTCGAGCAGGCGCTCGGAAAGCGCCTGCATCAGGTCCTCAAGGTCGAGATCGTCGGCCAGATTCCCGTTGTACTTGGTGTACCGCGTGCGTTTCATGCGCTCCCCAGTAGCGTGCGCTAGTTGTACATTTTGCGCGTCCGCCGGGGCGGCCACTCTTCGTCGGGGTCTTCCCGCTCCATGCGGCGTTCGGCCGCACGCTCCGGCCGCGCTGGTTTCTCCTGCGCCGCAAAGGTCCTCTCCTCGTTACGGCTGATCCTGTGGTGCGCCACCATACCTTCGAGAAAAAACTCTGCCGCCGAAACGATTCGTTCCGGAGCAGCGTCCGGCGTGATGCCGAGTGGCGCCAGCTTTTCAATCAGTCCCTGAATCTGTTGCAGCTCCGCCAGCGAGGCCGCGGCTGGTTGCGCATCGTCCAGCCGGATGGATCCGCCGAGATTGAACCACTGCTCAATCGGCTGCGTCTTCACGTTCGGGAGCGTCTCGTCAAACACCTGCGCGATGGCCTGCCGCATCAGTTCCCGGATCACGGTCTCTGATCCGCGCAGCTCACCTTCGTATTCCAGTTCGATCTTGCCAGTGATGCCCGGCGCAGCGCTGTACAGGTCGCCGATGCGGGGAACAGCCAGCGACTCCCCATGCGTCAGGGCGCGGCGTTCGGCGTTCGACAGCACCAGCTCCATGGTGCTGATGGGCAGCCGCTGGCTGACGCCGCTGCGGCGGTCCACCTTTTTCTCCTCGCGAGCGCGGAAGGCCACCTGCTCCACCACGGCGCGCATGTAGGCAGGAATTTCGGCCTGCAGCAGGCCCCGTTCCGTCCAGGCCTCCTGCGTTGTAATGGCTATGCCCTCGGCGACGGTTAGCGGATAGTGGGTGCGAATCTCCGAGCCGATGCGGTCCTTCAACGGAGTCACGATCTTGCCGCGGGCCGTGTAGTCCTCCGGATTCGCACTGAAGACCATGGCAACGTCCAGCGCCAGCCGCACCGGATAGCCCTTAATCTGCACGTCGCCCTCCTGCATGATGTTGAACAGGGCGACCTGAATTTTTCCCGCCAGATCGGGCAGCTCATTCAAAGCGAAGATGCCGCGGTTGGCGCGCGGCAGCAGGCCGAAGTGGATATTGCGGTCATTGGAGAGTTGCTGGCCGGAGCGCGCCGCTTTGATCGGGTCCAGGTCGCCGATCAGGTCGGCGACGGTCACGTCCGGCGTCGCCAGCTTTTCGACATATCGCTCGTCCCGCGTCAGCCAGGCGATCGGCACCGCATCGCCTTCCTCTGCGAGGCGCTGCCGGCAAACGCTGCATAGAGGGGCGTACGGGTTGTCGCGGATTTCGCAGCCCGCGATGTAGGGAACCTGCTCGTCGAGCAACGTGGTCAGGGCGCGCAGAATTCTGCTCTTGGCCTGACCGCGCAACCCCAGCAGAATGAAGTTATGGCGCGAGAGAACCGCATTCACAATCTGCGGAACGACCGTGTCGTCATATCCGACAATGCCGGGAAACAGCTCCTGCTGGGTGCGAAGGCGGTGGACGAGGTTGACGCGCATCTCGTCCTTTACGCTGCGGCCGGCCAGCACGGCAGGGCTGTAGCGCGCATCGGCACGCAGTGCACCGAGGGTGGTGGGGAGCGGGGTTGGTTTCGGCATCAAGGTCCTCCTTTGCCGGTGGTTATCTGGCGTGGACTGGATGGATGATTCGATGCGCGAACGGGCCGGCCGGATTACATAACATGGCTGTTGCGCAGATGCTGACGGCCGGCGGCGCCCAGGCGCAGTTTCGGAAGAATGGCTGTGTAGAAATCAATAAGGGTTTTTGTGCGCTCCGCATCCGAGCGCTGGTGCAGCAGTTCCTGCCGGAAGGACAAGCCGGCTGGAATTGAGGTTGCCAGCAGATAAGCCACCGGCTGGTTCATATCGAGGTCTGGGACAAAGGGAGAATCGTCCTCGCTGAGCGTCACCATTTCAAGATGCAGGGCGGCGCAGTGTTTTCGCAGTTCGCGGCTCGCCTCCGGCCCTTCGTCCGGCAGCAAATCCACCTCCGCCTCAAGAAACGTCCGGCTGTCATGCAGGGACTCGATCTCAAACCGTTCGACGCCGCGGCACAGGATGTCGGAGCGGCCATCGGGATAGCGGCGCATCACCGAAACGATCTCTGCCGTGCATCCGACCACCGACATGCCGTCTCTTCCGGCGCGCACCACGCCAAAGGGTGTTCGCAGCGCCAGGCATTCGGCGGTCATCTCTTTATAGCGCTCTTCAAAAATATGGAGCGGCAACACGGCGCCGGGGAACAGGACGACGTCGAGCGGGAAGATGGGGAGTTTCATAACGTACCTGTTGCTGGAACGGCCGCTTGCATCATTCGGCGTATCCTTCGGCTTCCTCCAGCATGCCATGCATCTCCCGCGCGGCCCGGGTGTTGTTTTCAGCCTGCGCACAAGCAATGCCCTGCTGCAGCCGCTCCCGCGCACCGGAGACGTCGCCCCGTTCCATCAACAGTTGCGCGGCCATCTGGTAGCCGGCCGTGTACCCAGGCTGGTGTTCGCGCAGGCGGTCAAATTCCTCGAGCGCCATCTGCGGGTTGCCGAGGCGCCGGTATTCCATGGCCAGCCCGTAGCGCGCGAAGGCGTCATCAGGGTTAGCAGCCAGCAACTGCTGGAAGGTTGCAATGCGGTCGCCAGTCATCCGGGAAAATGTATCTCCATTCCGCTTCCTTCACCTTACGGCCCCGGGCGGTGCACCACAAGCGCTGGAGCAGTGGGAGAGCACTTCGATTTTGCAGCGTAAAATAGGAATTTGCACATTGTGCGGCCTGTGCACAGGGGCAAGCATCTGAAACGCCGATCCCCGGAATTTCTTGAGGACTAGCAAAGCGATGACATCTTTGGAATCCCCGGTTTCAGGACACGGATACTCCCACGCGCGGCGCGTTTCGGAATCGCAGTCGGAGATGACCGAACTGGTGCTGCCGAACGACACCAACCTGCTGGGAAACCTGCTGGGCGGCCGGCTGATGCATTTTATTGACCTGGTGGCGGCCATGGCGGCCTTTCGCCATGCACGCGCCAATGTGGTCACCGCGTCCATGGAGCACATCGACTTTATCGCTCCGGTCCATGTGGGCGACCTGATTATTCTGAAGGCTTCGGTCAATCGCGCCTTTCATACTTCAATGGAAATTGGCGTCAAGGCCTGGGTGGAAAATGCCCTGGCCGGCACGCTGCGGCATGTCTCTTCGGCCTATCTCACGTTTGTGGCGATGGATGCGCATGGACGCCGGCTCCCGGTTCCTCCGCTGGTGCTGGAAAGCGATGAGCAGCGCCGGCGATATGAGGACGCCGGGCGCCGCCGCGAAAGCCGCGAGCAAGACCGCGAACGCAAACGGCTGCGGGAAGCCGCCGAAGCCAGCCAAAAACACTAATCAGCCCGACCAGCCAGAAAGCGAAGAGGAGTTTTGCAATGGGACACATGGGACGCGCACCGGAGACACCGCAGCCGCTGCCGGGCGTGCAATATCTGGTGGCGATCGGCTCTGGCAAAGGCGGCGTGGGCAAAACCACAGTTGCCGTCAATGTTGCCATTGCACTGACAAAGCTGGGCCACCGCGTCGGCCTGATGGACGCCGATATTTATGGACCGAACGTGCCGCTGATGATGGGTGCACAGACGCAGCCACGCATTCTTGAAGGCAACCGTATCGAGCCCATCGAAAGCCACGGGGTGAAATTTATCTCCGTCGGATCGATCTCGCCGGGCGATAAGCCGATGGTGATGCGAGGTCCGATGCTGCACCAGATCGTCCGCCAGTTTCTGCAGCAGGTGGCCTGGGGCGAGCTGGACTTTCTGATCATCGATCTGCCGCCCGGCACCGGAGACATCGTCATCTCGCTGGTGCAGACTGTGCCGCTGACCGGCTCCGTTGTCGTCTCCACGCCGTCCGATGTGGCGCTGCAGGACGCCCGCAAGGCTATCGAAATGTTTCGTCAGGTGAATGTGGATGTACTGGGCGTGGTGGAAAACATGAGCTTCTTTACCTGCCCGCACTGCCACCAGGAGATTGATATTTTTTCCAAGGGAGGAGCGGCCAAGACAGCCACGCAGTTTGGCGTGCCGTTTCTGGGGACGATTGCGCTTGATCCTGAGGTGCGTTACGGCGGCGACCGCGGACTGCCTGTTGCCCTGGCCGGCGATCTGTCGGAGCGCGCCGCTCCGTTCTTCCATGTGGCCCGGGAGTTGGCCGCACACGCACAGCAGACCGCTGCCCGCGAAAGCAGCGTGATCGAGATCCGCTAGCGCGGCCGGCCGCCTCCTGTCTTCCGCTATGATCCTTCCTTTCGTCCGCGACCTTTTTTCTGAGCTGGATAAGTCTGCGCCGGTTGACCGGCTGCGGCAGGCACTGGTCGCCGGCGTGGGCCGCCGCCGTGTCGCCGGGCTGACGGCTACGGCGCGCGCTCTGTATCTGCCGCTGCTCACACAAATCGCGCGCATGCCGGTATTTGTTGTGGTGGCGGATAACCGGGCGGCCGAAACCTTACAACTGGCGGTCCAGGCAGCGTGTGAGCTGACCGGCCAGCTTGACCCCGCAGCGGTCGTGCGTCTGCCGGCGCACGACGTGCTGCCGTTTGAAAATCTCTCGCCGCACTCCGGCATCCAGGAGCAGCGCGCCGTCGCTCTCTGGAAAATTGCCCGCGGCATGGCGCGCATGGTCATTCTGCCGGTGGAGTCGGCCTGCTTCCGCATCTTTCCCACCAGCCATTACGCCAATCTTGCGCTGACGCTGCGGCGCGGAGAGGAATCTGATCCGCAACTGCTGCAGGACCATCTGGCCACCGTGGGCTATCAACGGGCGGAGATGGTCGAGATGCGCGGACAGTATTCGCTGCGCGGCGGCATCTTCGACGTCTACCCGCCGGAGGCCGAAGGGCCGGTTCGGATTGAATTTTTTGGTGATGAAATTGAGTCCATGCGCCGCTTCGATCCGGAGACGCAGCGCTCGCAGGCCCCGGTGGACGAGGTGCTGCTGCTGCCGCTGACCGAAACGCCGATGAATGATGCGCTGCTGGCCAAGGTGCATCTGCGGCTGAGCGGGGAACGCCTGGCTGGAGAAGACGAAGCCATCCGCGATGCGGTAGAGGCCGGCGGGGTCAATGTGTTTCCGGGCTGGGAGTTTTTTGCCGCCGCTGCCGAACACGGCCGCGATCCACACACGGTCTTCGATCTGGCTCCCCGCTGCCGCATCTTTGTTGAAGAGCCGGCGATGGTGCAGAACCAGCTGGACCGCTGGTGGAACAAGCTGGAGCAGCGCCACGAGCGTAGCGGCATCGGCAGTCTGTTTGCCCCCGGCGATCTGTACCTGACGCCGCCGGAGTGGCAGAAGCGTCTGCTGGATTCTCCTGGTCTTGACCTGGATCAGCTAGGCGCGGTCGATGTGCTGGATACCGACACCACCTCGCTCGCTGAAGTTGAGGTGGTCACCCGGCCTACGTTGCGGCTGCACGGCTCCATCCCGGCTCTGGTCGAGCAGTTGCGCTCGCTGGCCACGCAGGAGATGCGTACGCTGCTGGCTGCGCCCAACCAGGGAGAGGTGGAGCGGCTGGCCGGGATTCTGCAGGAATATGGCATCTCCTACCGCATCGGCAGCCGTGCGGCCCATACCGGCAGCGAAACGATGTATGACGAGACCAGCTATCTGCGTGGCGATAAACGCGCGCCGGTCATCGTGCGTACGCAGATTGCCAACGGCGTGGTGCTGGAGGATGCGCGGCTCGTCGTCTTTGGCGCGAATGATCTTACCGACGAAGCGGACGTAACGGCGCGGCCGGTGCGCCAGCGCAAATCAAACAACGCCGCCTTCATTTCGGATTTTCGCGACCTTACGATCGGCGATTATGTTGTGCATCTCGATCACGGCATCGCCCGGTATATGGGCCTGCGGGAGATTGATCAGGATGGCGTTCGCGTCGAGTTCATGATCCTGGAGTTTGCCGATGCAGCGCGTCTCTATGTGCCGTTGACGCGGCTGGACCTGATTCAGAAATACCGCTCCACCGACAGCGGCCCGCAGCCGGTGCTGAACCGGCTGGGCACGCAGCAGTGGGCGAAGACGAAATCCCGCGTCAAGAAGGCCATGCAGGACATGGCCGACGAGCTGCTCAAGTTGTACGCGCAGCGTAAGGCGGCGCAGGGCAATGCCTTCTCCCCGGATAACCAGTTTCAGCGGGAATTTGAAGACGCATTCGACTTTAACGAAACCGAAGATCAGCTCTCCGCAATCGCAGACATCAAGCGCGACATGGAATCGTCCATGCCGATGGACCGCCTGCTGGTAGGAGACGTTGGTTACGGCAAAACAGAAGTTGCCATGCGCGCGGCCTTCAAAGCAGTGCAGGACAGCAAGCAGGTCGCTGTGCTCACCCCGACGACGGTCCTCTGCTTCCAGCATTTTGAAACGTTCAAGCGGCGGTTCGCGCTCTTTCCTGTAAATATCGAAATGATCTCCCGCTTCCGCACGCCGAAGGAGCAGAAGGAGATTCTGGAGAAGGTGGAGCAGGGCAAGGTGGACGTGCTGATCGGCACGCACCGGCTGCTGTCGAAGGATCTTCATTTTCAGGATCTCGGGCTTCTTGTAGTGGATGAGGAGCAGCGCTTTGGCGTGCGGCACAAGGAACGCCTGAAGCAGATGCGCCGCGAGCTGGACGTTCTGGCGATGTCGGCGACACCGATTCCGCGGACGCTGCACATGTCGATGGTGGGTCTGCGGGATATGAGCGTGATTGAGACGCCGCCCAAAGATCGTATGGCGATCCAGACCGTGGTGGCGAAGTTTGACGAGAAGCTGATCCGCTCCGCGATTGAAGTGGAGATGGAGCGCGGCGGACAGGTCTATTTTGTTCATAATCGCGTGGAAAACATCTATGACATCGCCACGCGGCTGCAGGAGCTTGTTCCCGCGGCGCGCATCGTCGTTGGCCACGGGCAGATGGGCGAGGCCGAGCTGGAGCGTGTAATGCTGGCCTTTATGCGGCACGAATATGACGTGCTGGTGGCCACGACCATTATCGAAAACGGTCTCGACATTCCGCTGGCCAACACCATTCTTATCAACCGCGCTGACCGGCATGGTCTTTCGGAGCTATATCAGCTACGCGGCCGCGTCGGCCGGTCCAATCGCCGCGCTTACTCGTATCTGCTGATTCCGCCAGACCGCGAGCTGACAGAGATTGCGCGACGACGGCTGGCTGCGCTGAAAGAATTTTCTGATTTAGGTGCGGGCTTCAAGATTGCGGCGCTGGATCTGGAACTGCGCGGCGCCGGGAATATGCTCGGCGGCGAACAGAGCGGTCACATTGAAGCCATCGGCTTTGAGCTCTACACCACCATGTTGGAGCAGGCGGTTCGCGAACTGAAGGGCGAAGATATCGCCGAGGTTCCCGTGGTGCAGATGAACCTGGGAATTTCGCTGCGTATCGATGCCAGCTATATCGATGAAGAGAATCAGCGCCTGCGCATGTATAAGCGCATTGCCGGGGCGGCCACAGCAGGGACCATTGACGATATTGCGGCCGAAATGACGGACCGTTACGGTGCGATGCCAGAGCCCGTCAAGATGCTGCTGGCGGCCGGCCGGCTGCGGCTGCTGTGCGAGCGATGCGGGGTTTCGCAAATCGATCGCAAGGGCCAGAACGTTAATTTGAAATTTCTTGAAAATGCCGCGATTGATCCGGAGAAGCTGATGCAGCTTGTCGCGCGCAATGCAAAACGCGGCGCACAGTTTACGCCGCAAGGTACGCTGCGGGTGCCGCTGCGGGCGACCGCCAGCGAGGCCGTGCTGGCCGAAATCCGCAACCTGATTGAGAGCATGGCGAGTGCCCAGCCGGAACTGGCGGCCGCCGCCCCTTCCGCTTGATCTTAGCCGAGGCTTTTGTATACTGCGTGTTCCGCGAATTGTCGCCCCAGGTCCCCATGAAAAAACGTGCCGTCATCCCCTGCGCTACCGTTCTGTTTCTCGCCATCGCTGGAGGAATCTCACAAATGTCTGCCGCTACCCCGGCCCAGGCCCCCGGCGGAACCGCCGCGTGGCACGGCGTGGTGAACCGCTATTTTGACTCCGTGTATCTGCCGTACAACCCGACTGCGGGCACCAGCGCGGGCCTGCACCAGTACGACAGCAAGCTGGAGAACTACTCACGTGCCAGCATCGATGCCCAGACGGCCGCGCTGAAAGAATACGCACAAAAGGTGGAAGCATTTCCGCCCGCGGGTCTCTCGCAATGGGAGCAGGGCGATCGCGAGTTTCTTCTAGGCAACATTCGCAGCCAGATTCTGACATTGACGGCGATCCGTCCGTGGGAGAAAAATCCCGATAACTATTCGAGCGGCATTACAAATAGCGCGTTCACGATTATTGAGCGTCCGTATGCACCGGCGGAGCAGCGGCTGAAGGCGCTGGTGGCGCGCGAGGAACAGATGCCGGCGGCCCTGGAAGCCGCGCGGCAGAACCTGCAGAACCCCCCTCGCGTCTATACGGAGATTGCGCTGGAGCAGTTGCCAGGCGACATCAGCTTCTTCCAGAACGACGTGCCAAAGGCGTTTGCCGGGGTAAAGGATGCGGCGCTGCTCGAAAAATTTCATCGCACGAATGCCGCTGTTGTGTCCGCGCTGGAAAGCTATCAGGCGTGGATGAAAACGGACCTGTTGCCACGTTCGAATGGCGACTTCCGCATCGGCGCTGCCAACTTTAGTGCGAAGTTGCGCGACGACGAGATGGTCGATGTGCCGCTCGACCGCCTGCTTGCAATCGCCTACAGCGACCTGCACCACAATCAGGAGCAGTTCCGGAAGGTCGCGTATTCGCTGGACCCATCCAAGACGCCGATGCAGGTGCTGGCGGAGTTGCAGGCGGATCATCCGCAGCCCGATCAGTTGATTGGCAAATTTCAGGGAACCTTCAACAACCTTATCCAGTTCATCCGTGAACGGCGCATTGTCACCATACCGTCGGACGTGCAGCCGACGCTGGAAGACACGCCGCCATTTATGCGGGCGACGACATTCGCCTCCATGGACACGCCAGGGGCCTACGAGACCGGCTCGAAGAAGGCATACTTCAACGTGACCGTTCCCAGCATGCATCAAAGCGCGGCTGCGATCTCCGATCAGATGGCTGCGTTCAATATCGGGACGATCATCAGCACCTCCGTGCATGAGGCATATCCCGGCCACTACGTGCAGTTTTTGTACATGCCGCAGATTCAGTCGCGCGTGCGCAAGATGCTCTATGCCAGCAGCAATGTTGAGGGCTGGGCACACTATTGTGAGCAGATGATGCTGGACGAAGGCTATGGACAGCCAGGCTGGGGCGCCAGCAATCAGCGGGAGGCCAAATTGATCCGGTTAGGGCAGCTCGATGACGCGCTGCTCCGCGATGCGCGGTTCATTGCCGGCATTAAAATGCACACCGGCCAGATGACCATGGAGCAGGCCGTCAACTTCTTCCACGATGAGGGGTATCAGAGCCGCTCCGTGGGCGAGGTGGAGACCAAACGCGGTACCTCCGACCCGACATACCTTTACTACACGCTGGGCAAGCTGATGATCCTGAAGCTGCGCGCCGATATGCAGCAGAAGGAAGGCAGCGCGTTTTCGCTCGACAAATTTCACGATGAGTTTTTGCGGCAGGGCGGTGTGCCGCTGCCGATCGTCCGCAAAGCGCTGCTGGGGAATGACTCGCCGGCGCTCTAGCGATACAACATGGCGGGGTTCGCCGCCATCCTATGATGTCGCGCAAATACCCTTCGAATTTGCGTGCAATCACGCCCCGCGCCATCCCCGGGTGCGGGGAAGCGGCAGAAACCTGGAGACAGCTCATTCATGAAAAAGACGAGAATTCGTAAAGCAGTATTTCCCGCGGCGGGGTTGGGAACCCGGTTTTTGCCCGCGACGAAGGCCATCCCCAAAGAGATGCTGCCGGTAGTGGACAAGCCCATCATCCAGTACGGTGTGGAAGAGGCTGTGGCGGCGGGCTGTGATCAGATCATCATCGTTACCGGCCGCGGCAAGACCGTCATCGAAGACCACTTCGATATCAGTGTGGAGCTGGAGCACCAGCTGGAGTCGCGCGGCAAGCATGACTTGCTGGCGCTTGCCCGTCACATTTCCACGCTTGGCCGCGTTGCGTATATCCGCCAGAAAGA
Source organism: Acidobacteriota bacterium (assembly GCA_021846065.1). The sequence continues at coordinate 3,736 of JAJZCP010000016.1, read as the reverse complement.
AGCCATGGGTCTGGGCCATGCCGTGCTGATGGCGCGCGATCTGGTTGGCGATGAGCCGTTCGCTGTAATTCTGCCCGATGACGTGATCGATGCGAAGGTTCCTTGCCTGAAGCAGATGATCGATGTGTTCGACGATGTACAGTCCACAATTCTGGCAACGCAGGTCGTCGAAGGGCCGGCCATCTCCGCCTATGGCGTGCTCAAGGCCAAGCCAATCGCGAAAAATTCCCGGGTCATGGAAGTGAAGGGGCTGGTGGAAAAGCCCAAACTGGCCGATGCGCCATCGAAGAACGCCATCATTGGCCGGTATATTCTCACGCCCCGTATCTTTGAGTTGCTGGAGAAGACGCCGCTGGGAGCAGGGGGTGAGCTGCAGTTGACCGATGCCCTGCGCAGCCTGGTGCACCACGAAAAGGTCTACGGCTACAGCTTTGACGGTACGCGCTATGACGCGGGTGACAAGCTGGGATTTCTGAAGGCCACGGTAGAGTTTGCGCTGCAGCGGGAAGATCTGGGCAGCGATTTTCGCGACTGGCTGCAGACCCTGCCGTCGCTGAAGCGATAGCACATAGGAGTAGTAATGGAAGTCAACGATCTGGTCGAAAATTTCACGCTGCAGGATCAGGATGGCGCGACGGTGACGCTGGAGCAGTTCAGCGGCAAGCCCGTCGTGCTATTTTTCTATCCCAAGGCAGATACGCCCGGCTGCACCATCGAAGTCTGCGAATTTCGAGACGCGACCCGGCAGCTGCAGGATGAAGGTGCCGTCGTTTTGGGGATATCCCGCGATACCCCAAAGGCGCAGAAGAAATTTCAGGAGAAATTTCACCTGAGCTATCCGCTGCTGGCCGATGTGGATGAGACCGTCTGTCGGCAGTTTGACGTGCTGCGCGAGAAGAACATGTACGGCAAAAAAGTCATGGGCATTGAACGCACGACGTTCATCATCGGCCCCGACCGCCGCATTCTGCATATCTTCCGCAAGGTAAAGCCGGAAGGGCATGCGGAAGAGGTGCTCGAGTGGCTGCGCAACCATGGCAAAAGCGGGCAGGCCAGCTAACGGAGTGGCGCAGCATCCGCCCGAGGCGTGGCAGCCGCTCACGCGCGACTTCTTCAACCGCCCGCCGGACATTGTGGCGCAGGCGCTTCTCGGTAAATTGCTGGTGCGTCCGTGGAGCGGTGAAATCCTTGCAGGCCGAGTCGTCGAGACGGAAGCCTATCTCGGCGAGAATGACGCGGCCGCCCATGCCGCCAGCGGGAAGACACCGCGCAATGCCGTCCTCTTCGGGCCGCCGGGCTTTGCCTATGTGTATCGCATCTACGGCCTGCACAACTGCCTGAATGTCAGTTGCCTGCCCGCCGGGGATGCAGGCTGCGTTTTATTCCGGGCGCTGGAACCAGTGCTTGGCGTGGAGACGATGCGCCGCAATCGCGGGCTGGCTGACACGGCTCCGCTGCCTTCAATCAGCGCAGGCCCAGGCCGGCTATGCGCAGCGTTGCAAATTACGCGAGACCCGTGCAATGGGCTGGATATGACGGCTGCGGGTGGTCCCCTGGTGCTGATGGATGACGGATATTGCTGTGGCCCGGTGGCGCGCAGTGTGCGCGTCGGCATCCGCAAGGATGCGCATCTGCCGCTGCGGTTTTTTCTGAAGCAGAGCGGCTGCGTCTCAACGCGCCGGTAAGACGAGGTTATCGATGAGCCGGGTGGTGCCAACCCAGGCTGCTACGGCGAGCAGTGCGCCGCCTGTCACTGAAGGCACCGGCAGCAGCGTCGTCCAGTCGATGACTGCAACATAATCCGTCCGCACGCCGGGCTCCCGGTCCAATACATCTTCCATTGCTGCGCGAAGGGCATAGGCCTGCACCTCGCCGCCCGCAGCCATCATTTCAGCGGCTTGCAGTGCGCGGGAGAGTGCTAGCGCTGTCCTGCGTTCTTCCGCAGAGAGATATCGGTTCCGCGAGCTCATGGCCAGCCCATCCGGCTCGCGCACAATCGGGCACACCACCAGTTCCACCGGCATATTCAAATCCCGCACCATCTGGCGCAGGACCGCAACCTGCGCGGCATCCTTCTGCCCGAAGTAGGCAAACTCCGGCTGCACCAGATGAAAGAGCTTGGCGACCACGGTGGCCACGCCGAGGAAGTGTCCCGGACGCGAGGCGCCATCGAGACGGTTGCCCAGTTCGCCCACGTCAATCACCGTCGAGGCACCGGCCGGATACATAATCTCCGGCGTCGGCGTGAAGACCAGATCCACGCCGGCGGCTTCCAGCATGGCGAGATCCGCCTCCAGGGTGCGCGGATAGCGGGTGAAGTCCTCATTTGGGGCAAACTGCGTGGGGTTGACGAAGATGGACACGGCAGTGGCTGCACACTGAGCGCGGGAAGCCTCCACCAGTGAGCGGTGCCCGGCATGGAGCGCGCCCATGGTGGGTACAAAGCCGAGCGAACCGCGATGTCGCAGCGCAGCGAGAGCCGCACGCAATTCTGGAATGGAAGAAACGGTCTGCATGGGACGGTCACGCCTTGCGGCGGCTGCGGCTGGCGCTCTGTTCGTAATGCGCGCGGACATCGGCCGGCAGATGATAGCTTTCGGCGTCGCTCGGGAAGCTGCCCGTCTCCACGTCCTTGCGATAGCGCTCTACGGCATCGCGGATGACCGCAGCGGCGTCGCCATATCTGCGGACAAATTTCGCCGGGGGCGCGAAGCTGAGATTGACGGCGTCGTGCAGCACCAGAATCTGCCCGTCGCAGTCCGGCCCGGCGCCAATGCCAATTGTCGGAATTGAAAGCGCTTCCGTGATGCGGCGGGCCACTTCGCGCGGCACACCTTCAAGCACCAGCAGTGCGGCGCCCGCAGCTTCCAGCGCCAGCGCATCTTCCAGCAGAGCCTCGGCCGCAGCCAGTGTTTTGCCCTGCACGCGGTACCCACCCATGCGATGCAGCGATTGGGGCGTCAGTCCAAGATGGCCGATGACAGGAATCTCCGCGTCCGTCAGACGATGCACCAGCGAAACCCGGCTGCGGCCGCCCTCCACCTTTACAGCTTCCGCGCCGGCCTCTTTCATAAACCGCAGCGCATTGCGGACGCCCTCGGACTCTTCCGCGTGGTACGAAGCGTACGGCATATCCGCGGCCAGCATCGCCCGCCGCACACCGCGCCGCACCGCGCGTGTCAGCATCACCATCTCATCCATCGTTACCGGCAGGGTGCTCTCGTAGCCGAGCATCACCATGGCCAGCGAGTCACCGACCAGTACCAGATCGACGCTGGCTTCTTCCACCAGCCGCGCCGTCGCGTAGTCATACGCGGTAATGGCGGAGATGGGAGAACGGTTATGCTTCTTGTCCTGCAGGCTTTGCAGGGTCACTTTCAAGGAAGGCGTCGAATTGCCGGAAAGGGGCTTGCGGGGCTGGGTCACGCTCATTGGGTCTCCAGTGCAGCTCCCGGTTTGCGGGATGCCGCCCGTAACGGATGTAAGCATACGCCTGCCGGCACACAGGTTCAAATGGCTTGTGCGCCATGGCTCGCGAATCGGATGGCTCTCCCGAAAAAGGAAGACGGCAGAGAAAGGCCGGAATGGAACGCTGTATGGCCCGGATGCAGCGCTTACACGGATGAATTCATACGCGCTGCAATCACGCTGGCCGCAGCGATGGCCGCCGTTTCCGCGCGTAGGATGCGCGGACCGAGGGAGACGGGTATCCATGCCTGCTGGGAAAACAGCGCCA
>JAJZCP010000015.1 GCA_021846065.1 Acidobacteriota bacterium | reverse complement strand
GTGCGGTGGTGGTGTGGAGCGAGAAGGGCCGGGGTTCGCGCAGCAGCTTCATATCCGTCAGCTCCTGCGGCAGCTGGTTGCCTTTGCGCCGGTTGCAGTTATGGCAGCAGGCGACGAGATTTTCCCAGGTGGAAAGACCGCCGCGGGAGCGCGGCACCACGTGGTCCAGTGTCAGCTCCGCTGCCGGCAGCACCTGCTCACAGTACTGGCAGGTGTTGCGGTCGCGCAGCAGGATATTTTTGCGGGAGAGCGCGCGGGTCTGGTGGGGAATGCGGCGATACTCCAGCAGCCGGATGACGGATGGCATGGGAAGGCGGACGCGCGCCGCATGCAGCACGGTGCCATGTTCTTCTTCTGAGCGTGCCACGCCTTTCAGGATGAGCACCAGCGCCCGCCGCGCTCCACAGATATTGATGGGCTCATAGGAGGCGTTTAGCACCAGCACGGGGCGCTGCATGGCGGGTGGAACGGGCTGGAGGGCGCGCATTTCCGAGTGCGGACGCGCGCCGGCGGTGCGCGTGGCGGCCTTCGGTTTGCGGCTGTGTACGGTGGCTCGTGCCGTTGACATGCAGTTCCCCCAGGGTTTCGGTCAGTTCACGGTGGTCTCCCCCGGAACAGCAAGGTCCACTGCCCGGGTGAAATCGACAACTTGCGGACTCCAGAAGGCAACCCCTTCGCGCTGCGAGCGCGCCAGCGTTGCGACAAAAACAGACGTAGCCCCGGCAGCCAGCAACGTACGCGAACACTCCCGCGCCGTGGCGCCAGTGGTATAGATGTCGTCGATCAACAGCACAGGGTCGCCAGCGAGGCGCTGCGGCTCCGGCACCTGGAACGCACCCCGCAGATTGCGGCGGCGCTGGTGCGGTGTCAGCCCTGCCTGACTCTCCGTGCGGCGGCTGCGCGCCAGGGCATTTTCCGCGAGCTTGAGCCGTTTATGCGGCCAGATGCGGCGCAGCGCGGCGATGGCGGACTGGGCCAGCAGTGCCGTCTGGTTAAAGCCGCGCTCACTGCGTCTGGCGGTGTGCAGCGGCACAGGCACAACCAGTGTCCCGTCCGGCAGGCTGCCAAGGCTCGCAATCGCCAGAGCCAGGCGCTCTCCCAGCGGTGATGCGCAGCTCGCCACGCCCTCATATTTCAGCAGGTGGATGAGAGACCGCAGTGTCCCCTGATACACGCCGTAGGCTACCGCCTGCTCGAACGGAGGCAGTGCCCGCTCGCACAGCTCGCACAGTACCTGGCCGGGCAGGCGGGCGTGCACGGAGAAACGCAGATCGCCGAAGCCGAGCTGCTCCCCGCAGCGGCTGCATAAATTTTCAGGAGATTGCGGTTGGATCAGGCGCCAGCAGTCCAGACAGACCGGACTACGGCTGGCATGCAGCAGAGGCTGCGCACAGAGGCGGCAGGTGGCAGGCAGAAGAACCGTACTGAGCTGATCCAGGGGACTTCGCAGCACGCGCGCGATCGCGCGCCACATCGCGGATTCGGCAGCGGGAGAGCCGCCGGGCCGTTCGCCGGGCTGGATGCGCGGCTGATCGTGGAAGACACACCTCCACGCCTGCCGCATCCCGTGATCGTGCCTCCGGACGCAGCCGGCTGCCTGCAGTATATGCGCTTTTCCCGCAGACGCCAGTCTGCATTTACTGAAATTTCATTGGGCACAATACGTGTGCGGTGCGTGCCGCCTTCCCGCGCACACGCCTATTTTTCGTTCAGGCTGGCCTTTACGATCGAGGCCTTGTGTTCCTTATGGTCCTCATCCAGAATGATGAGCTTGCGGCCGTCAATGGCGTATTGCAGCTCTGCCCCGACGGTGACCTTGGCGGGCTTGGACCAGGGAAAATTCAGCTTTTCGCGCGCGATATAGGTTTTCTCCGGCCCACGGATGGTGTAGACCTCGTAATTGTCGGTGTCGTCCGTGGTCTGTGCGGTGGTGGTGCGGGAGCTGCCCTTGCCATCCGACTGGAAGGTTGTGAAGCTGCCGTTCTTTTCCGTCTGCCGTTCCGTGTCGACCAGCTTGCCCTTCTCCCAATGCCGCGTCGCCGCCAGCGCAAGTGTGGCAAGCAGAAACAGACCAACTATCACTGCCGCAATTCGATGCCAGGGCTTGCTGGGATTCATTGTCAGCTCCAGTCGCAACTTGAGGGATGGGGCCAGTGTACGCAAGGGCGGCGGCGTTTTTGGAGATATTTTCGCCTTGCGTGCCGCGCCATGAACGGAGAGGAGTGATGGGGATATGAGAACATAGCTCGCGGCCTCGCTCTTATGCGGACCGCTTTAGCTCGCCTAGGCAGATTTGCAACGGGTTCTTCGACGATAAAATCGAATTGTTTTATGGCGACCAAAGCGATTATCAAACCGGAGCTTTTGGCGTGGACGCGAAGTCGCGCCAAAGTGACGGTTGCAGATGCCGCAAAGGCTGCGAATGTCGAGGTTTCCGATCTCGAGCGGTGGGAAGCGGGCAGGGATGCCCCAAGCCTGAGCCAACTGCGTTGCCTCGCTGCGAAGTATCACTTTCCCCTAGCTGTTTTCTACCTCCCCGAGCCGCCAGCCGACTTCGCGCCGCTGCGAGATTTCCGACGCCTGCCGGATGCACAAGACGGCAGCATATCGCCTAACCTGGCCTTTCACATCCGCACCGCCTACGAGCGCCGTGAGCTAGCTTTGGAGCTGCACGATGACCTGCGAGATACAGTTAGGGGTTTTACGCTCAAAGCCAAGCTGACAGATGATCCTGAAGCCGTCGGGCAGTCCATACGTAGATTTCTGGATGTGGATGCCGCCGCCCAACGGAATGCGGCCAGCCAAGGCCGGGCGTTCGATTTCTGGCGTCGCAAATTAGAGAATCATGGCATCCTCGTCTTCGTCATCAGTGGCCCGCATTACAGCGTCGATCTGGAAGAGATGCGGGGCTTCGCACTGGCAAAAGACGTGCTACCGGTCATCGTCGTCAACGGTAGGGACTATAGCCCGGGCGGCAAATGCTTCACACTGTTTCACGAGCTGACGCACGTCATGCTCGGGGAAAGCGCAATATCGAACGGCACAGATTTCACTGCCACCAGTGAGGAGCAGCGGATAGAACGCTTCTGCGACGCGGTGGCCGCGGCAGCGCTGATGCCGCGTGGCCTCGTACTCGCCTTTCCTGACACCGAGCCGGCCGGCATTCGGACATGGAACGACGACCAGCTCCGCCCAATCGCACGGGCGTTTGGCGTGAGCCGGGAAGCTTTGCTACTGCGTCTCGTTGCGCTGAACCGGGCAACGTGGGCCTTCTACAGAGCGCAGCGCGCCAGGTTTCAGGAAGAGTACCGGACGGCGGCGGCAGAAGAGCGGATTTCTGAGAAGAAGGCCAAACCGATCAGGCGATCGATCATGCTGATGAGCTGGAACGGCCGGGGCTATACGCGCCTCGTCCTGCGCAGCTATTACGATCAGCGGATCACGCTTAATGATGTGTCGAGCTACTTGGGCGCAAAGGTGAAACACATTCCAGCGCTAGAAAGGGCAGCGTTCCAGCCCGCGGAGTAACCGCACTAAATGGACCTTTATTGCGTTGACACCAGCTCATTGATCGCGGCGTGGCAAGAACGATATCCCCTTGAAAACTTCCCGTTATTTTGGGCCAGAGTCGAGGGTCTGATTGTGGAGGAAAGGCTGATCGCTCCCGTTGATGTGCTGCACGAAACAAAGAAGCGGTCCGACGAGCTGCATACCTGGCTGAAAGCGCATAAATCGATGTTCCGAGAGCTCACTGACGAGGTGCAGATCGAGGCAGGTCAGGTGCTTGCAAGGTTCCCACGTCTCGTCGGGGAGAAGAAGCTTCGTACGTCTGCTGATCCTTTCGTTATCGCTCTTGCGCGCGTCGAGCTCGTGCGCCTGGTGACCAAAGAAAAACCAACTGGCTCCCTAACGCGACCGAACATCCCGGATGTTTGCATTCAGCTTGGGGTCCAGACCATGACCCTGCTTCAGCTCATTCAAGCTGAAAAGTGGGTGGTCGGCTAGTGTGCGTAGATGCAACACACCCCTACCCCCGCCAACTCACTAACGGCCAGACACTGCCGCGTTAAGGGCGGAGGCCGCTGCCAAAGCCCCTCTGGACCTTGCGGGGAGCGCTTAGCACAAACCCGCCCGCAATATCCAACCGGAGAGTCGGCCGCCCCTTCCGCAAGTTGTCTTGCATGCACTAGACTCAAGCGGTTACGAAAGCTTGCCCTGCAGGAGAGACAACTTTGGCGACCCACAGTCAGCCCGCGGCGCGCCCGGCGCGCCCCAAAGACCCGCAAGCGCGCGGGGAATTTCAGCCTTACGTTAAAGACGGCGATACGCGGCGTGAGCTGACGCTACGCGCCATTCTGCTGGGCTGCATCTTCGGCATTCTTTTCGGCGCAGTCACGGTGTATGTCGGGTTGCGCGCCGGGCTGACTGTCGCCGCGTCGATTCCCATCGCGGTGCTTTCGATCAGCGTGCTGCGGGCGCTGGGCCGCGCGTCCATCCTTGAAAACAACATCGTGCAGACCACGGGCAACGCCGGCCAGTCGATCGCGGCAGGCGTCATCTTCACGCTGCCCGCGCTCATCTTTCTCGGCTTCGATCTCGAATACTTCCGCATCTTTGTGCTGGCGCTGATCGGCGGCTGGCTCGGCGTCTTTTTCATGATTCCGCTGCGGCGGCAGCTGATCGTGAAGGAACATGGCCACCTGACCTACCCCGAAGGCACGGCCTGCGCGGATGTTTTGCTGGCGGGCGAGCGAGGCGGATCCTTTGCCAGCCGCGTGTTCTGGGGGCTGGGTCTGGGGGCGCTGTATACGCTGTTTCAGAATGGAAACCTGCTGGGCGCGTGGCCCGGCACGCCAAACTATGAACCGCGCTGGCTGCCGGGCGCCGCGATTCGCGCCGATGCGACGCCGGAATATCTGGGCGTTGGGTACATCATCGGGCCGCGCGTCGCAGGCACCATCTTCGCCGGCGGCGTCTTCTCCTGGCTGGTGCTGATGCCGGCCATCCATTTTTTTGGCGCGCACTTTCCTGGGCCGATTTATCCCGGCACGCAACCCATTGCGCAGATGACGCCCAGCGACCTGTGGGCTGCATACGTCCGCCCGATGGGGGCAGGCGCGGTCGCGGCGGCAGGAATTCTTACCTTGCTGCGCACGATGCCGACCATCATCGGCGCGCTGCGGGATGGGCTGCGCAATATTGGCAAATCCAATGGAACCGTTGCCGCACCGCAGCGGACTGACCGTGACTTTCCCATGTCCGCGGTCGTTGCCGGTTCTGTGCTGCTGGTCGTTCTGATGTTCGTGTTCCTCACCTTCCGGCCAATCCCCGGCGCGCAGACCAGCTGGCTGGCCAATCTGGCGGCTTCGCTGCTGGTGGTGCTGTTCGGCTTTCTGTTTGTCACAGTGTCGTCGCGCATCGTGGGCCTTATCGGCAGCTCGGCGAATCCGATCTCCGGCATGACCATTGCCACGCTGATGGCGACCTCCGCAATTTTTCTCGTGAAGGGCTGGACCGCTCCTGCCTTTGGGGCGCTGGCCATCACCATCGGCGGGGTGGTGTGCATCGCCTCCGCCAATGCGGGCGACACGTCGCAGGATTTGAAGACCGGCTTTCTGATTGGCGCGACGCCGTGGAAACAGCAACTGGCGCTGCTGATCGGTGTGCTGATCTCGACGTTCTCCATCGGCGTAACGCTGATGGCGATGAACCGCGGGCTGGAGGAGTTTCGCCCGGCTGACCAGCCATACAGTCTGGCGCATCCGTATGACGGCGTGACGGTCGAGGAAGAGCATTTCTCCCGCGCGCAGTTCCGCGTGAAGCAGCCGAACGGCAAGGAACAGGTGGACACCGGCAGCAATTACGTGCTGTTAAATGCGCTGGGTTCGCACAGGCTGGCGAATGGAAAATATCTGTTCAATCCGGCGACGGGGCGCATTGAGGTGCAGTGGATTGAAGGCATCGGCAGCGAAAAAGCCGCCGCGCCGCAGGCACGCCTGATGGCCACTGTCATCAACGGCATCCTGACGCGGCAACTGCCGTGGGGGCTAATCCTGCTGGGCGTCTTTCTGGTGGTGACGGTGGAGTTGCTGGGCGTGCGCTCGTTGTCGTTTGCGGTGGGCGCGTACCTTTCGATCGGCACCACACTGGCCATCTTCTGCGGCGGTGTTGTGCGCTGGATGATTGACGTGGCAGCAGCGCGGCACGGCACGCAGGCGAGCGGCCGGGAGAGCGAAGTGAGCCCAGGCTCTCTTTACGCCAGCGGCCTGATTGCGGCGGGAGGCATCGTCGGGCTGTTGGGCGTGGCGCTCAAGCTGTATGAGTCGGCGACGGGCCACTTCGACATTTTGAAGATGCCGGCGAACAATCCGCTGCATCACGACTGGATCGCCGTGCTGATGTTTGCGCTGCTGATGGGCTCTCTGTATCACTTTGCGCGCAAGCCGCTGAAGACCAGCGGGGAGTAATTCCGTGGAATTTCCGCGTTGCTAGCGCGGCCAGAAAAGGTGTGTGCGCAGGTCGTTGTCGCCGATTCCGAAGCTGACGAGCCAGTTCTGGGGATCGCCCAGATTTTTTGCTCCACGCAGCGCACCGGCGGCGAACGGATAGGATTCCGCGCTGAGCCGAAATCCGTACTGCATAAACACGGACTGCATGGCCGGGTGCGAAGAGGCGAGCGTAACCTTTACGCTCCGGCCGGCCGACTCACCCGCCAGGTGGATGGCTTTGAGAATTCCGGCCGCAAGCGCCTCCGGATCGCTGCCATCCGCATGCGAGACGATCCATTCCGAAGGCCCGCAATTGAAGACGCAGTAGCCGATGGTCGTACCGGAGCGCAGGATCTCAAAAGCACGATAGTGGACGTACTGCAGTCCCGGATTGTAACGCCAGTTCAGATAGTCGACGCTTGGACTGAAGCGGACGGAGAACGGGTCGGACGGCGGCATCATTGACGCCTCGAAGTGGGTGCGCTCGCGAATGGATAGGTTGGAAAATTTACGCAGAAAGTCGCGCGATGCGTAATCCGACAGCTTTTTCCGAAAGAAAGGACGCAGCGCGCCTTTCACCAGCTTCTTCGGTACGGCATCCTCCCGGTACCCCTCAAACCGTGCGTTCAGCGAATACAGGTTGATGCCCGGGTAGTAGAAAAAATTCCGCGCTTTGATGATCCGATGCGTGTCCTGGCTGCCGCCAAAGACCAGTCCCTGGTCGCCAAGCTTCATCCATTTCAGCCAGAGCATGCCGCCGACGCCTGGCTTGAGCGAATAAAAGTTTGTGGCAAACGCGATCTTGACCGGCGCACCCTGGGCTGTAAAGTCCAGCAGGTCCACGCCGATAATTCCCAGACAGTTTCCGCTCTCCTGATCCACGACGAGGAACAGGCGGCTCCAGCTATTGCCAAGATAGTAGTGCTCCAGGAACCGCGTGTCCCGCATGGCGGGCAATCTGAGTGTCTGGGCGAACGCGGACAGCGCACTGTCGTACGCCGGGGAGTAATCCACTAATCGGAGAGTTTCGCTCATGAGAGAGAAAAGGTATACGGCACGCGTGCTGGTCTATGCCGAACCGGGACGGCTGGCCAGGAACGCTGCGATGTGGGCAAAGGAGTCGAAGCGGGTAAGATCGTCCGGCTCGACTTCAATGCCGAACTGCTCCTCAACCAGAGCAACGATTGTCACGGTAGCCAGGGAATCCCATTGCTCCAGCGTCTGCACGCTGGCTTCTGTGAGTTCTGCGGCGGGAACACCGGGAAATACCGTTTGCAGGCATTCCATCAATCGGGTTTCTATGTCATTCATACAGGGGATACAAGCTCCTCAGCAATGTGCCTGTTACGGGTGTGCGGCAACGCCGGACAATGGTCGCCGAAGGTCTCCCGGTCGATCGTTACATCACCGGCATGGGGCGGGCTTCCTGCGATCTGCGCCAGAAATTCCATGAAGGGTCCGTTCCGTTCCGTCTTCCGCGCGTTCAGGGTGATCGTCCGGCAGTTGAGTTCGTGAAAGAGCGCATCGATGCAGGCGAATTCAATGCATCGCGAGAAGGCACGGCAGCTCAGCACCCAGGCATCGAGACGCACGTTCCCTTTGAGAATCCGGCCTAATCCGGCACAGATTTTTCCCAGCGGGCCAAATTTGTCGTGATAGGTGACCGTCAGCAGAAACGAACCTTCCTGCTTCAGGTAATTTAAAAATTCGGAATTTGTATATCGCGCGCCATTCAGGTTGAACTGGTTGGTCTTGTTCAGCAGCTCAAGGGCGCGAAGGTCTTCAGCATTCCGGGAGAGTTGAAGATCCAGCGTGGCCTGCAGGCGAGCAAGAAAGTCGTCAGCGCTGGCGCTCTCGCCGCTGAGAGCCTCTATCTGCGCGGCGGACCGCAAGCTTGCACTGCGAATCTGATCTTCCTGGCTGATGGAGCGGCGTGCATACTTCGCCCGCAAGTCGCTCCACAGTGCCATTACCTGCCGCGGCGAAGGATCGAAGCGGACGCACTCGATCGCCGGAAAGCGGCGGCTTACCTCCTCCAGTTCGAAGGGGTTGTCATCGATGAAGGTCACCGCGTCCGGTCCGATATTCCACGCGGCCAGAATCCCTGCGACCAGCTCGGACTTGGGCTGCCAGCTTGCGGCCAGGGGAAACAGGTCGGCGTGTTTCAGAATCAGATCGCCGCGTTCAGCAAAGATTTTCTCGACAACGTGAGGAGAATTTTTGGAGGCTGCCGCCACCAGGACGCCCTCTTTCGCAAAGGCGTGCAGCATCTGCTGATAGATGGCATAGGACTGGGCCTGGTGTTCCATGTCCCAGAAAACTCCGTCGATGCCGTCATCGCCGACGATACCCTTCCACACCGTCATGTCGAGGTCCGTGATAATGCCCTTACGGTTGGGCTGCAAGCCCGCGGCTCCGGCGATCCGGCGGGACAGTTCCGCCGCGTGCGCCAGTGAGTAGGGAAAGCCCGACGCGATCTCGCTGACAGGATCGGCAGAGTCCGCCGTGACGGCCGGCGGATGGATGACGGAGATGTTTGGCAGCCGAGAGAGGCGGAATTTTAAATCCGCGATGATCGCTTCCAGTTCCGCCTGAAAGGCCGAGACCGCTTGCGGGTGCCCGGAAGAGAGCGGCAGAACAGGCAGGCTGGGCAGGCTCACAATGACCGGCGTGTGGGTGGCGGCGTCTGTCAGCGCTTGCTCCAGGGCGCTTGCGGCACGGCGCGTCTCCACAACAATCTCCGGAAGTACGGACCAGTCCCAGCCAGAGATGCGGCGAATGCCGAGACGCGGATCGAAATCCGGCCATTCGGCAACTACCACGCCCAGTTGTGGATTCGCACCGGTGATCCGGCCGGCATTGCCCGTCAAATCTCCAAAAATCCCGCTGGCCACTGTGACGCGGCGCATCGGCAGCAGTTGTTGCAAGGACGCGGCCAGAAATGTCTGCAAGTGCAGCGGCGTAAAGCCGCAGGCCAGGAACACCGGATACGCAGGTGTGGCCGGGCCAGCGGATTGGATTATTTTCAAAGCATCCAGTAGTCGCATCACCGCGTCGCCCGTATCCCGCTAAACTCTGCGGCCTGCAAAAAGGTTTTCGATCGCCCACTGAAACGCATCGATCGTCTGATGCGCAAACAGGCGCTTCATGGCCAGTGGATTGTCGTTCCCACGCACCGCGCCAAAGGCGCACGTCACCGCCGTGTCATACCCGGCCTCGCGGCAGGTTCCGATGGTCTCTTCGGTCCAGTGCGGCTCCATGATCGGTGAAGGATAGGAAAAATGCCGGATGGGCGCACCGGTTTCGCGCTCAAGAATTTCGCGCGACACGCGCATCTGGTCGGCGCGCTCCGCGCCATCAATGTAAGCCATATTCGGATGCGTGCGCGAATGTGATCCGATGATGTGCCCTTGACGCACAACCTCCCGGACACCGTCCCAGGTCAGCATGATCCGGGAAGACGGCCGGTATTCCACGTCAAGCGCAGCCTCCAGGGCCGCCATGGCCCCATCGATCTTCTCCCTGGGAGTGGCGGCACAGGCGCGCGACGCAGAAAGGTAAGACTCCCGCCGCTGCGGCGGCACCAGGCTGCGCGTAGAGCCGTCGAACGGATCAATGAAGGAAGTGCGCTGCGTAGTGGCAAAGATATACCGCAGCGTGCAGTACCACGGCACCGCATCCACATATTCCGTCATGACATAGATGGCACCGCGCACACCATGGCGGTTCATGATCGGCACGGCGTGGACCAGATTGTCTTCATACCCGTCATCAAAGGTGACGGCTACGGAGCGCGGCCTCAGCCGTATTTCGCCGCGTGCAAAGGCCAGTACCTCGTCAACGGTAACCGGCACGCAACGCTGCGACAGATAATCCATCTGCTTTTCAAACGCAGCGGTGGAATGGATAATACCGGCTCCGATGGTCTGAGCATGCTCTGCGGGATTTTCAAGGATGGAGTGGTAGCGCAGCACGACTGCCTGCGCGGGCTGGCGCGCAGCCATGACGGAAAGCATCCCGGAACGGAGGATGCCACGCTTTAGCCCATCTTTAATCGTTGCCATCAAGCATCATCCCCGGTTCGCCATCCAGCCGCGAGCGCGGCCGGAAGGATTACAACAATCTCCGGACGCGGTTCAGTGTATCGTGCCGCTTTTGGCGAGGCTACGGGAATCCGCCCCTTCGAACCTATGCGGCGGCTGTATGGGCGAGTGGTGGAACCACCAGTTGGCGGACGATGATGCCGACGCCCAGGGAGACGAGCACACCCTGTTCCATCAGGGTGGTGTTGTAGCGGGTGGCGAAGGTGGCGTAGGTAAGGGCAACGCCCCAGAAGTAGATCTCCCGCGCCAGGGCCCGCAGCCAGCCAAGCGGAAGCGTAAGGGCAGGCTCCGCGGGCAGCCATGCCAGCACGCCGCACACCGCTGTGACGGCCACCGCGGTAAACAAGGCACCGGCCGGCCGCATCAGGATGGCGAGCGCCAGCAGATGCATCCAGTACGCGGTAGCCCGCAGATGGCTGGATCGGGCGCCAGCAGCCGCTTGCCAGGTGCGCAGCAGCGCGGCGGCCAGCGCCAGAAAGAGGGCGACCGCTACGACACCAATGCTGGCCGTGTCCATGCCGATGACGGTCTTGCGCGCTGTCAGACCGGCGAGCGAAAGCCACGCTGAGCCGCGGCCCAGGCTGAACAGCGCCGGAAACGGCGACCAGAAGCCCACGATGACGATTGCGGCCAGCAGCCAGATGACAAAGCGGGAGAAGCGCGATGGAAGCATTGGAGTCAGAAGCCGGTACCCTGCCATATTCGAGCCCGAAGCGGTTTTGTGCATCCCGACGGCGCCCGCAGGCTGTCGATGCCGAAAGCCTGAATGATCATACCGTGTTGAAGATTTGCCGCGCCCTGGGGCGGCAGCATCAGGCGCCCGGAGCCGCGGCAACCCCGATTGAAGAGCCTGATGTGATGTAAAGCTGTTTTGCCGCCGCGTCCAGCGCGATTCCATACGAATTTACGGCAACGGGAAGTGTGCTGGAGACAGTATTGCCCGAGGCTTTGATGACCGAAACCGTGCTGTCTCCGCTGTTGAGGACGTACACCGCGCCACCCGCCGAGTCGACCGCAATGCCGGAGGGCAAACTGCCGACGGGCACGGTGGCTGTGATTTTGTTGGTGGACCCATTAATGACCAGGACCGTGTTGGCCCGGTTGACCACATAAATACTGTTCGAGGAAGTATCGATTCCCAGGGCGACCGGCGTCAGCGGACTGCCGAGAGAATCCACGCCGCTGCCAATCGTCTGGACCACCGCGCCCGTAGCAGCATTGACGATGGCTGTGGCGTTGTCCTTCCCGCTTGCGACATACAGCATGCCTGTGCCCGGATTGATCTTGACCGCATTGGGGCGAATGGGCAGCGCGATGGTATTCACCACGGCGTTGGAGTTGCCGCTGACGACAGAAATCGAATCGTCCGTACTATTGGCGACATAGATCATGTTGGCGGTGGAATCGACGCTCACACTCACCGGACCCTGGCCGACGGAGACGGTGGCGACGGTTGCTCCGGTCGCCGGATTCAGAACCGTAAGGGTATTGCTCTGGCTGTTTACCACGTAGCAATATCCGGTCGTGGTGTTGAAGGCAACACTCGTAGGCGCAGCGCCAACGGCCAGCGTGGAGGTAATCGAGTTGCTGGAACCAGAGATGAACGAAACGGAGCCGTTGCCCTGATTCGCCACGGCGACGAGGTTGGCTGCGGCATCCGCCGCCACAGGGAAGGATGTCTGACCGACAGCCGGAATGGTCTTGACATATTGCGGCTTGTTGGGCGGCAGCCCCGGACCCACGCTATTTTGTCCACCCCCGCAGCCGGCGAAAAGCGTAACCAGAAAAAGACTTGAGAAAGCTGCTGCTCTAGCGCTTGCAGGGGGACTCAGAAACAAAAGCCTCATCGGATCTCCATCTCGAGTATGAGTCCGGTCGAGCGGGACTTGTTGGATCGTTATTGGGGGAACGGCGGCCTGCTGGATCGCTTTGCCGGCCGCGGGCGCGCTCATATCCGCATCGGCATAATGATGTACCGGTAGCGGAACTCGCCGTCCGGGTCTTCCGGCCGCACCTGGCCGGCGGTCTGCGCGTCCTTGAACTCGAGGCGCACCTCCGGCGTATCACTGACGACCTTTAGAAAGTCCAGCATGTACGCCGAGTTAAAGCCGATCACCAGCGACTCCATACTATACGGGGTTTCAATCGTGTCTTCGGACTCGCCGGCTTCATTCGAGGAGGAAGAGATCTTGATCTCGTTCTGCTCCAGCCGCAGCTTGACTGCCCCGGAGCGCTCATCCGCAAACTGCGCGACGCGCAGGATGGAAGCCTGCAGGTCGGCGGTACGGACGATGACGAAGCGATTATTCTCGCGTGGGAGCACGGCCTCATAGTTGGGAAATTGTCCGGTCAGTTTGCGTGAGGTCAGCACGCGATTGCCAATCTCGAAATAAAGCGTCTGTTCGTCGTCGGCAAAGTCCAGAAACTCACTGTCCGTATTGGACAGCAGTGACTGCAGTTCGCTGAGCGTCTTGCGCGGAATCAGCAGCCGCTTTTCGCCGCTGACTGCCAGATTCTCGCCGGTCTTTTCGATGTGCGCCAGGCGATGGCCGTCAGTGGCTACCATGGTCAGGCTGCCGGCCTTTACCACCAGCAGCGCTCCGTTCAGGGTGTACCGCGACTCTTCATTGGCTACGGCAAAGATGGTTTTGCTGATCATGGTGCGCAGCGTCGCCGTCGGCAGGCGCAGCGCGCCGGCGTTCGGAAAGGCGGCAACCGCGGGGAAGTTTGCCCGCGCCATGCCGACCATCTTGGTGTTGGAGCGGCCCAGGCGAATCTGCACCCAGTGGTTCTCCATCAGCTTTATGCTGAGCTCGCCGTCGGGCAGCAGCTTGATGTAGTCGTACAGCTTGCGCGCAGGAATGGTGCAGGCGCCGGGCTTCTTCACCTTGGCTTCACAGGAGGTGCGGATGCTCTGGTCAAGATCGGTCGCCGTGATGGTCAGCCGGTTGTCGGCCGCCTCCAGCAGAAAATTCGACAGGATGGGGATGGTCGTCTTCCGTTCGACGACGCCCTGCGTGGCCGTCAGCTCGCGCAACAGCGCCTGGCGGTTCACGGTGATCTCCATTGCAGAGGTTTCGGCCATGGTCTTCTCCGGCTGCGCTTCTACGGTCGGCATTGTCTCTCGTCCTGCGGCTCTGCCGTCTGCGGCGCCTACGGGCACGCACTCGGCAGGAGCGGTGATTTTGTATGCGTTCATTGTAGAGACAAACCGGGTTGCCCGGCTGGAGATTTCTCTTGCGGAAAAGTTGGCTGTTGTCTGGGAGCGCGCCTTTCTGCAGGGCGCTGCAAAAGACTGCTTTTATGAAAGAAGAAATTAAGAGATATAGAGACAGCCGTAGCAGCAGATGCCGGTGGAAATCTTAAGAAGCGCGGCAAAATGCCAGGCGGCGCGGCTTTGCGAATGCCCCGGATTTCTAAAAACTGGCTGTGGAAGTCTGCGAAAGCGGGAAAGCCGGGTGCATGGCGGGAAACATCAGCGTTTGCCGCCCCATGTTCTCCGCATTCTGCACAGCTGC
>JAJZCP010000231.1 GCA_021846065.1 Acidobacteriota bacterium | reverse complement strand
CTCTCACCCCAGCGTACCCGCGACCAACGCGAGCGCAGCGAAAGACCGCGGCGCGCCCGCAGACGCGCGTCCGCTGCATGCAATGCCTTTCTTGCCGTCACCCCCAGCGGATCATCACCACCTGCCGCACCCACATGGGCGCAACCCTGTGCCGCAGCATCTTCACTGGTCGCCCGCTGACCTTGGTCGCCCGCTCCACAATTGCCTTCATCTCCCGCGCGGTATACGCCCTGCGGATCGACGTCTGCCCATCCGCTGCATGAATCCGCGAGAGCAGCGGAGCCACAAACGCGCGAAACAGCGCCAGCGGCACTGGATGCCGCACCAGGTCCAGCAGCACCAGCGCGTCGCAGCTTCGCGCCACATTGCAGATCATCGCCTCCAGCGCATCCGGATCCAGATGATGCGCCATCACCACGCACACGGCCACATCTGCTTGCGGCAGCGCGTCTCTCGCTGCGTCAGCGCGCACAATCGTCACCGATTCTGCGGCGCATTCCCCGCGGATATCCACGCCCACCACCGCACAGCCCATCCGTTTGCGAATCGTCGCCAGCAGCGCACCCTGTCCGCAGCCAATGTCCAGCACTCGGCTCTGCGCTCCCACGCCCATCCCGCTCAACTCACGCAGGACAGCTTTGCGATTCCCCAGCCACCGATGCAGTGTGTCCAGCTCGCGATACAATCCCCGCAGAGTCGCTGCATCCGGCTCCGTCGTGTCCAGAATTTCCAGTCCATCCAGTCGCTCTGTCAGCAGAAGACGCTGCTTCCACGCGCGCAGCTCTTGCTGACGTCTGTCGGCGTCGCGGAGCAGCCAGGTCGGAATCAAGCGACTCTCGTTCACTGCAACCCCAAGGGCTTTTGGGCGCCGCAAAAGCAGGCAGCGGCATTCTCCGGCAGTCTATGCGCCGCAAGACTCCTTCGTACAGCTTTTTCAGGTTGGAAGCAGAAAAAGAAATTCGTACGATCAACGGACGCGCGTCACTGGATCGAGTTCTTTTCCACCATCAGCATCGGGCTGTGACCCTTCGGCTGCGTCGAGCGCGCCAACGTCGGCGTCACCACAACAATCAGCCGCGCCACATTCTGGTTCAGTTGAATATCGTTGATATCCTGCATCCCGGGAATATCCGCAAGTCCAGGCAACCCGTTCAACACGCGGCTTTCCTGTCGCGACAGATCGCTGAACAGAACCGCCGTCTCGCCTGCGCGCAGCGTCAACACCCCGTCAAACTGCGTGTTGGCCAGTACGGGAATCCCGTTCAAGCTCGATCCGGAGAGGGACTCAATCTTCAAGCTCATCGTCAGCGCCACGTCGCCGGACCGCATCATCTTGGCCCGCGTCTGCAGCGTCAAGCCCAGATCCTCATACTGAATCTGGGGAATATTCTGCGACTGCGCCAGCGCTCCATATCCAGCCGCCGTCGCCGCCGCTGAGATCGCCGGTGAAAGCTGCGCCGACGAGTACGAAGCCGTCTCAATCGGATACTTCTCGCCGTCCTTGATCGTTCCTTCTTCATCGTCACCCAGCCGCAGGTGAACGTCGTTCAGGGTGCGCGTATCGCTGGAATTCAGGCTCAGCGTCAGAGTCGCCGGGCTGGGCGTTGCCAGGCTCTGCGTCAGTCCTTTGCCAAACGGGATAAACCCCTGATTGAACGGCGTCCCGGTCAGCGATCCCGACGCGGCCAGAATCGCCACAATCGCAATCTGATTCGCCAGAGTATTGGCATTCGGCACCAGGCCCGATGAGATAATCTGCTGGATCGCCGAAGCATTCTGCGTCAAGATCGACTGAATCTCCGAATACGCGTTGTATACCCCGGTCTGCTGCAAGAAAGTTGCTCCTGTTTCCTGCATGCTCACATGCGCAAGCTGGATGATCTTCACATTCAGGTCAATCTGGTTGTGCCCATCGATCAACTCCTGCACCGTCTCATTAAAAGCGCCCAGCGTGCGCATCGGCGCGCGCACCGTCACCGTCTCCGCGCTCGGCTGCGCAATCGCCTGCTTCACGCCAAAGACGTTGTGCGCCATATTGCTCACATCCGTCAGTTCCTTGGCCGTCAGCCCCGGCATGTACACCGTCTCCATCTCCTGCCGGTCCAGGTTCGTGTGGTTCTCCTTGGTATCCTTCGCCACCAGCACGCGATACTGGTCCAGCGGCACATAAAACGAATCCGTCACCAGTTCCAGCGCCGCTGTCGCCTGCTGGAAATCGGCATCGTCGATCGCCAACCGCGCCATCTGCTGCGCCAGGCTGGCATGCACCTCCGCCGTCACTCCATACGCGGCAAACACCTGACGGATCAGCTCTGGCGCGCTCATGCGCAGATGAAAGCTGTGCCGTCCAGTCGAGGGCATCAGCGCCACCGTCTGCGCCGCAATCTTCGCCGACGCATCCTGCGGCAGCGCAGGAGCGTCCGGAGCCGCGTTGCCCGCCAGCAGCCGCAAGGTTTGAATGGTCACGTCGTTCTGCCCATCCAGCTTCAGCGCCTGCTCCACCTTCGCCATCGCCTCTGCGTGGTCGCCTTTGGCTTCCGCAGCATTCGCAGCAACATCCAGTTGCGCCACCAGGCTCTCACGCGCCAGCCCCGCTGCGCGACGATAGGTCACGCTGTCCGGATCCAGTTGCGAGGCTTCCTCCAGAATCGCCAGCCCCGCCTCAGTGTCGTGCTTCGCCAGCAGCTTTACCCCGCTCAAATACAACTTCGCCGCCTTGCGCTCGGCACGCAGCCTGTTTTCCTTCAGCGGCTTGCCCGGCTCAATTCCATCCACATTGCCCGCTGCCGTCTTCGTTGCATCCTTGTCATCCGCCGCTCCACTTTTGCTGGCCGACTTTTGCCCTGACGTTGGCGACGTTGGCGACGCTGGATTCGCCCCTGCCAGCGGAGCTGCATTCGTCGGCGTTTGCGCACCTGCAGGCGCAACCGGCTGTGTCGCCGTCTGCTGAGTTGGTTGCTGCGCCGCGCACACCTGCACCCATCCAAGCCATCCACAAAGCGCCACGCTCAGCATTCGCCGCCAAAGATTCATCGTCGCCACTCCATCAGCGCCGTCAACGACGAGCAGCAGACCTCCGGCTTCAGCCGTTCCAGTTCGTCAAACGAATAATTTCCCGTCGCCACAGCAATCACCGCCAGCTCATTCGCCCGCGCCGCTTCAATGTCGCGCGGCGTATCGCCCACCACGCACACCCTCGCCTGCGAACGGCCCAGC
>JAJZCP010000014.1 GCA_021846065.1 Acidobacteriota bacterium | reverse complement strand
ATCTGAATGCCCGCCTCTGCGCTGGCTGTGATTGCTCCGTTAAGGTTAGGTACTCCGAGGACAAAGAGAAACGCCTCTTTCGTCTTATTATTGATCGTTGCAAATGATGCGCCGATACGGAGAGAGTGTGTGACGTCCAACAGCGGCGTTGGGCAGACCTCGTAGTGCTGAAGGATGGCCCATCGGACTATTTGGTGACGTTCAACCCACTGCCTTCCCAGGAATCTTCTGTCAGAGTAAAACTTCACTAGGCTACACTCTGCTCTGTCCAAAGCTGCGAAACGCTCCTGTAGAGTCTCCGTAGTGGGGTTGCTGCCTAAAGAACCACGAAAAAGGGATGGCTTGAGTGTCGTGTTGTTCTTGGAATTTCTGTGATCTTCCCGTTGTCCACGGAAAAGCAAAACATAATCGCGGTTTCTATATTGCAACTCAGCAATCTTGCTTGCCAACTCAAGATACGAGCCAACAGTCACCGCAGGGTTATTTCGGATAGTTGTACATCTGCAATCTTGCGCCTCGGGCCTACCCGGCATGAATGACCAAAGCGTCTTCGAGCCAATTGTTTCCATGATCTTAGCCGCTTCATTTTTTTGGAATCGCTGCTTTTGCGGAATTCTACACGAAAGATTGGCTGTCAATGAGGACAAGATATTGAGAGCCTGCACTCTATGGCAGAAATGGGCAGGTGGCACACCCAAAGTCTTCGCACATCCTGTCTCCTTGCAGCCATTCGGGGTGCCCTTGACCTCATCGAGGGACACCCAAACTGGTTGGAGACTCCAGTCCGAGAAGCATGGCTGGGCCTGTCGCCGGGAATTTTCCCCTGGAAGTGGGTGCAATTTCTATCGCAGTTTCAAAGCGTAAATTCGGGCAGGATTTGGTGTTGCGCTGCCAGTTTGTAGAAGAGTTTCAGTCCGGCGAGGCAGGGTTCATCGAGCGTGTAGTGGATGTTTTCGGTGAGGTAGGCGCGGATGGTGTTCTGGCTGAAGGGCAGGCGGGCGCTCCACTCGGCGACGAGGGATTCGATGTTGGCGAGGCCGCGGTCGCGTGAGGCGATGAAGTCGGCGGCGATCTCGTCGAGGGAGCGGGTCGAGGCGTCGAGAGCGCTCTGCCGGATGGCCCACACAGCGGAGACCCACGGCACCCCGGCCAGCGCAATCCACTCTTCGGCAAGGTCGTGATAGATCAGCGTTTCTCCCGTGCGCTCCTCGCGATTCAGCCGCTCCTCCAGCGCAAAAAGTGCAGGATCGCCAATCACCAGCGCCGCGTCGGCAGAGTCCAGCATGGCATCGGGATCGGGCCTGTGCGGGCGGAACTCCGGCCCATCTCCGAATGAGCTGCCGGGCTGCCACCACTCGCGAAACAGAATCTGCGTATAGGCCAGCGTGGCTCGCGAAGAGGTGTCTGCGGCCACGGTGCGGATCGCGCTCAGCGGTTGCTGCTCGCGGCGAATCAGCAGCAGGGAACGCACGCGTCGCGTGGCGGCAATGGCGCAGCCCGGCACCAGCCTCAGTTCAGGATTTGTGGCCAGCGCGGCAATCGGAACCAGTCCCAGGTGGGCGGCCTGCGGAGCCTCCCGCGGAAGCGCAAGACGCGCCGCGCACTCCGATGGCATCATCCAATCCAGCCGATAGCGTGCAGCCATCTGGCTACGCCAAGGCTCATGTTCAAAGTCCCACATCAGTGGAGCTGGATTGAGAAATCGAATTGCGGCGACGCGAAGTTGCTGAACGGATGCGCTCACTGCTCCAGAGTATCAACTGGCGCGGACTCAGCGTGCCAGCTCTGCGCCGTCGTCTATGGAGCATGCGCAGATGCAGGGCGCAACGTTTTTCGAATCTCTGCATGGGGATGGAGCACGTCTGCGTATAATCGGGAACATTCGCCAGATGCAGGAAAACAGCAGGCCGGGAAACAAGGCTGCGCCGGAGCTGCCATGCGGATCATCGAGGGAAGGAAAGCGCATGACGACAAGGGATCAGGCTATCCCCGAAGATAGGCTGGCATGGCTTGCGATGGCGCTCGCTCCGACACTTGGCCCGCGGCGGATTCTGGATGCGATGCGCCAGATCGAGCGCCCCGCAGAGCTGTTCTCTCTTTCGCTCACGGAGCTGGAGTCGCTCGCGCTTCCGGCTGCCGCGGCGCAGTTTCTCTTTGATGGCAAAGGACGTGAGGTGGCCGAGCAGCAGCAAATTCGCGCCGCCGAGGTTGGTGCGCAGATCGTCTGCTTCAGCGACAAACTCTATCCGGAGCGTCTGCGCGAAATCTACGATCCTCCGCCGGTGCTCTGGATCCGGGGGAATGCCTGCCTGCTCAGTCTGCCTTCGATTGCCGTGGTGGGCACCCGCCATCCTTCTCCCTACGGCACAGGCATGGCGGAGATGCTGGCGCGCGACCTGGCCCTGCGCGGAGTGCTGATTCTGAGCGGGATGGCGCGAGGCGTCGATACGGCGGCGCACAAGGGCGCGCTGGCGGCGCAGAGGCCCACGGCAGCCGTCTGGGGAACCGGCATCGACGTTGTCTATCCCAAGGAAAATCGAAAGCTCGCCGACGATATTGTGGCGACCGGCGGGGTGATTGCAACGGAGTTGCCGGTCGGTACGTTTCCAGCACCACAGAACTTTCCACGCCGCAACCGGATTCTTTCCGGCATGAGTGTTGGCGTGCTGGTGGTGGAGGCCAGTGAGCACTCTGGCACGCGGGTGACGGCGCGCTGCGCGCTCGAACAGGGCAGAGACGTCTATGCCGTGCCCGGCAACGTAACCAGCAAGGGATCGTGGACGCCCAATACGCTCATCAAGCAGGGAGCGCAACTGACGGCAAGCTGGGAGGATATCTGGGAGGCGCTGCCGTCGCAGGTACGCCTGCAACTGGAGTCTGCGCAGAGTTCTGCATCCGATTCCGCTGCTCCCGCATCGTTATTACCGGAGCCGGTTTTTGGACCGCAGGAAGCAATGGTGCTGGAGGTGCTCCAGCCGGACTCCGCTCTGCAACTCGACGAAATCTTTGAGAAGCTCGACACCCAGATGACATCCTCCGAGGTCTTTACGGCGCTTTTTGAGCTGGAGCTGGCCGGGCGTGTAAGAAAACTTCCCGGCAGTTCCTATGTACTGTCTTTTTAGCGGGTTGAATCTGCGTGGAACCCTGTGGCAGATGATAGAAACTAGCAACAGCGCCCCCGTCCGTGTTAGCTTGCAGTGTTCTGTGGCGAATTTTCTCTGGCTTGGATGCCGGTCAGGATTCAGGATCGAAAGCGTGGCGACCGGAGGAGAGCAGATTGGGCGATGAAACGGAACCCGTCGTCGCGAGTCCAAGGGAAACAGCGCAAGTAGCGTTAAAGTGGGGAAGAACTGGCACTGGTAATTTTTTCAGAAGGAAGAGCATGAGCAAATCACTCGTCATCGTCGAGTCACCGGCCAAGGCCAAGACGATCGGAAAGTATCTAGGCAAGGACTTCGAAGTGCAGGCTTCGATCGGTCACATTATGGACCTGCCCAAAAATGATATTGGCGTGGAGTTGAAAAAGCGTACCTTTGAGCCGACGCTGATTGTTTCGCCCGGTAAGGAAAAGCTGGTGCAGCAGCTTAAGCGAGCAGCCGAGAAGGCGGAACATATTTATCTGGCGCCCGACCCGGACCGTGAGGGCGAAGCCATCGCCTATCACCTTGCTCTGCAGCTTGGAACCACTGCCTCGCTGCGTAAAAAAATTCAGCGTGTGACCTTCAATGAAATCACCAAGAAGGCCGTTCAGGAAGCGTTCCAGCATGCGCGGGACATCGATCAGAATCTGGTGGATGCGCAGCAGACGCGCCGCGTCCTGGATCGGTTGGTTGGCTATCAGGTTTCGCCGCTGCTGTGGGACAAGGTTCGGCGCGGACTCTCTGCCGGACGCGTGCAGACGGTGGCCGTGCGCCTGATCGTCGAGCGTGAGCGCGAGATTTCCGCTTTCAAGCCGGTGGAGTACTGGACCGTCGCCGCGCAGCTTCATCCGAAGGGCAAGACGGAGCGCAGCTTCCGGGCCAGCCTTGTCGGCATCGATAGTGAGCCGATCCGTGTGGCAAACGGCGTGGATAAGGAGGGCAAGCCGCAGTTTCTGAGCAACTCTCTGCCGGACAAAGCAACTGTCGATGCCGTGCTGGCTGCGTTGGACAAGGCTGACTGGACGCTGGGTTCCGTGACGCAGTCGGAGCAGAGGCGCAAGCCGCTGGCGCCGTTCATCACCAGCCAATTGCAGCGCGATGCCGCCAGCAAGCTCGGCTTCAACGTGCGCCGCACTATGGGCGTGGCGCAACGACTGTATGAAGGCGTGGACCTCGGAGCCGAAGGCGCAGTCGGCCTGATCACCTATATGCGTACGGACTCACCGCGTGTCTCTCCGGATGCCAAGGAAAGTGCGCGCCAGTGGATCCGCGAACGTCTCGGTCCGCAGTATCTGCCAGAGAAGCCTAACTCCTACCAGGGCAAGAAAGATTCACAGGATGCGCACGAGGCAATTCGTCCGACAGACGCGACGCGCACGCCAGAGTCGATTGCACAGTATCTGACCGACGAACAGCTTCGACTATATAGGCTCATCTGGCAGCGCTTCGTCGCTTCGCAGATGACGCCGGCTATCTATGACGTGACCACGGCGAAGATCGATGCACGCTCGCGCAAGGACGGCAGAAATTACGACTTCCGCGTGAGCGGCCGTGTCCTGCGCTTTGATGGTTTTCTGAAGGTTTACGAGATGTCGGAAGAGCGGAAGGATGCCGAGGAAGAGGGCGACGATCAGCGCTTGCCGTCTTTGGACGGAGTGCGCGATCTGGTCTGCCAGGCGATCCAGCCGCAGCAGCGCTTTACGCAGCCGCCGCCGCGCTTCAACGAGGCATCGCTCGTAAAGGTTCTGGAGGAGCGTGGCATCGGCCGCCCGTCCACTTATGCGTCGATCATCAACACCATTCAGGATCGCGAGTACGTGACGAAGATTTCCGGTCGTTTTTATCCGACTGAGATCGGCGTTGTCGTCTGTGACCTGCTGGTGAAGAACTTCGGCTACATCTTCGACACCGCATATACAGCGCGGCTGGAGGAGGAACTCGACGACATCGAAGACGGCAAGGAGCGGTGGACGGATCTGCTTAAAGGTTTCTACACGCACTTTGAGCAGGAGTTGAAGGTTGCAGAAAAGGAGATGGAATCCATCAAGGCGATGGAGATTCCGACCAACGAAAAGTGCGAGCGCTGTGGATCGCCGCTGGTGCTCAAGTGGGGCAAGTTCGGCACCTTCTACTCCTGCAGCGCCTACAACAAGAAGGACAAGAACAGTTGCACCTTCACACGGGAGAATGTCGCGGCCAAGCCGGACATGGTCTTCAAGGACGCGCTTGAATCCGAGCAGAGTGAGGAATACTGCGACAACTGCGGCCGCGTGATGGTGCTGCGCCGCGGCATCTTTGGGCCGTACATGGCCTGCCCGGGTTTCAATGAAGACCCTCCCTGCAAGACCATCCGCAAGCTGAGCCAGAAGCAACAGCAGAAACTGAACGCACCGCAGCCTACCGGAGAGCCGTGCCCGGTCTGCGGCAAGGATCTGGTGCTGCGCCAGGGCGCTTACGGAGAGTTTGTCTCCTGCTCTGGCTATCCGAAGTGCAAGTACGTGAAGCAGAACCTGATCGAGGGCATGAAGTGTCCGAAGTGCGGCGAGGGCGACCTGGCCGAACGCAGGGCGCGACGTGGCAACCTCTTCTGGGGCTGCACCAACTATCCCAAGTGCGACTTCACATCAAATTACAAACCGGTTGCGAAGAAGTGTCCGAAGTGCCACAGCTCTTATCTGCTGGAGAAGACGCTGAAATCGGGCGTGTATCTGTTCTGCCCGAACAGCAAAGCGCAACAGGAGGCGACGGAGGTCGAAGCCGGGAAGTCCGCCGGAAGACGCGGCAAAGCGAAGTTGCCGGAGAAAGCCGTGCAGAAATCAGCGCGGCAGGTCGCCGCCTGCGAATATGAGAAGCGCATCGGAGATGCTCCGCCGCTGCCAACGGCTGAGACCCATGGGCCGGTCAAACTCGGTGCCCGCAGCGAAGAACAGGAACTGGAGCCGGTCTCCTGAGCCGCGCTCCGGTGGACCAACGCTTCACAGATGGAAAGACAGACGGAAAGAATTTCTGGAGGAGATGTCATGGAAAAAGCCCTGGCTTCGCACGCCGATGCCGAGTTAATTCTGAAGCTGTATGAGCTGCGCACAGAGGCCGTCATGCGCCAGGCCCGCGCCTGGTTTCTGGCGGAGTTCTGGCCGGAGACAGCCGCGGAGTTCTTCGTCGTCCTGAACGAATTCGGCTCGCAGCGCAACGCGTATCTGCGTCAGGTGGTCAGCTACTGGGAGATGGCGGCGGCCTTGGTGTTGCACGGCGCCGTTTCAGCGGATCTGTTTCTGGACACCAACGGAGAGCCGTTCTTTTACGCCGCGAAGCTGGCCCACATTCTGCCGGAGATTCATGCTCAGCGGCCCACTTACATGGGCAAAGTGCTGAAACTGGTGGAAATATATCCGGCGGCTTCGACTATGTTCGAGGCCATGAAGAAAAATATTGCCCACTTGCGCGAGGCGCGAAAAAAGGCTTGAGGTTTTTGACCTGGCCGGAATCGTCCGGTGCCGGTGCTTGCCAAACCGGGTCTGCCGGGAGCATGATTAGCGTGTCGCTGCGCATCCGGCGATTGCGGCCCTGAATCCAGTTTGAACAGCAAAGGAAAATTCTTCATGAAGCGTATTCTTGCACTCACTCTCTCCGTCGCGTCGATGACGTCCGTTGCAGCATTCGCCGCGGGCACCACCAAAATCACCGGATTTATCTCCGATGCAATGTGCGGCGCCAAGCATACGGGGCCTGCTGCGGCCTGCGCCAAGAAGTGCATTAGCATGGGCGAAAAGCCGGTCTTCGTCGATGACGCCAAGAAGATGGTCTGGGCGATCGACAATCCGGAAGCCGTCAAGAGCGTTTACGGCGATCATGTGACGATCACCGGTACCGTCGATGCGGCCAAGAAGAGCGTACACATCACCAGCGTCAAGCCGGTGGCCTGAGCCTCCGGCATAGCCCATTCGTTTCACTGCTTCACAGCCTGCCGGGCGTGTCCGCTGTCGCGGACACGCCGACAGGCTGGTATCGTATGAATACCATAAGCAAGGTGCATCGATCGTCATGGCTAAAGCTGTCTGGAATGGTCTTGTTATCGCGGAAAGCGATCAGTTTGAAGTCGTCGAGGGCAACATTTACTTCCCTGAATCCGCCCTGAAACGCGAATTTTTCCGTCCCAGTTCCACCACTTCCACTTGCCCGTGGAAAGGGCAGGCGCGCTATTACACCCTGGTCTGGGGCGACCAGGAAAATCTGGATGCGGCCTGGTATTATCCGGACCCTAAGCCGGCGGCGCGCAAGATCAAGAACCACGTCGCTTTCTGGCGCGGCGTCGAGGTGGAAAAGTAGCAGCGGTTTTTCAGCCCGACCGTTTCTCCGTGGAACGGTCCTTCCGTTCTGTACGTATATGCTGAGAAGCGGTGTGATCTTTTCCTATCCCGCTGATGCTTTCTCTGGAGACTCAAGATGAATCGATTCCATGCTTGTTTCGCTGGACATTTTTCCAGCGGTAAGGCTGTATTTGCCGCTCTGCTGGCCGGTTGTCTGGCTTTGCCGGCCGTTGCTGCGGCTCCGTTGAAGGTGCCCGACCTGAAGTATGAGAAATATACGCTTCCGAACGGACTGGAAGTGATTCTGCGCGAGGATCATCGCCTGCCGCTGGTCGCCGTCGATCTCTGGTACCACGTCGGCCCGGCCAATGAGCGCTCGGGACGGACGGGCTTTGCTCATCTCTTCGAGCACATGATGTTCGAAGGCTCCGAGCATGTTGGCGAAAAGGCCCACTTCCGCTATCTGGAGGGTGCCGGTGCGACGGACATCAACGGAACCACCAGTTACGACCGCACCAACTATTTTGAGACCGTGCCCAGTAATCAGCTCGATCTGGCCTTGTGGCTGGAAAGCGACCGCATGGGTTTTCTGCTGGAGACGCTTGACCGCACCAAGCTGACCAATCAGCGCGACGTAGTGCGCAACGAGCTGCGCCAGGATGAAGGGCAGCCTTACGATATTGCCGACGAAGCGGTTGGTCATCTGCTGTTTCCGAAGACACATCCTTACTACGGCAACGTGATCGGCTCGCACGCCGACGTTGAGGCGGCGCGCCTGAACGACGTGCGCGAGTTTTTCCACGAGTACTACACGCCGAACAACGCCAGCATCGCCATCGTCGGCGACTTCAACACGGCCGATGTCAAGGCGCAGATCGCAAGATACTTCGGCCCCATTCCGCGCGGCCCGGCGGTTGCGCCGGTGCACGTCGTCACGCCGCCCATCACCACCGAACGCCGCGAGGTCATCACGGACACGGTGCAGCTTCCGCGCCTGAGTCTTGGCTGGCTTGCGCCCGCGGCCTTCACGCCCGGCGATCGCGCCTCGGAGATATTTCTCGACATTCTGGGAGGCGGTAAAGTCAGTCGCCTCTACCAGCGCCTGGTCTATAAGGATCAGGTCGCGCAGAGCGTCAGTTGTTCGGATGAGCAGGTGATGATCGTCTCGATGGCGCAGTGCGACATCATCGCGCGTCCTGGCGTGAAGCTTGCTGACATTCAGGCGAAGGTGGACGAAGAGATCGCCAGCCTGCGCAAAGACGGCCCCACACAGGCCGAACTGGACCGCGCGCGCAACAAGACGCTGACCGGCATGATCGAAGGACTCCAGCGTCTGGGCGGCTTTGGCGGAGTGGCGGATATGATGGACCGCTACAACCAGTACGAGCACGACCCCGGCTACCTGGCCAAAGACGTTGCCGGTTATGAGGCGCTGACCACGAGCAGCGTTCAGCAGGCTGCCGTCAAGTACTTCGGCGATAACCAGCGCGTGGTGGTTGAGTGCGTTCCGGGCAAGAAAGTGACCGACGACGTTCCCCGCAGCCCTGCCGACACTGACCTGCATACAGTCGTAACGCCTCCGTATTCGCAGGCGTTTGAGGCCTCGCAGGCATGGCGCAAAGACCCCCCGAAGCCCGGTCCGGAGTCGAAGCTGCATCTGCCGTCTTCGGAGTCTTTCACTCTCTCCAACGGTCTCCGTGTCTACCTCATCCAGGAACACGAACTACCCGTGCTCAGCGCAAATCTGGTCACGCGCGCCGGAGGAGAAGACAATCCGACTACGCGACCCGGTCTGGCTTCGTTCACGGCCAGCATGCTGACGCAGGGCACCAGAACCCGCTCCGCCACGCAGCTTGCGGATGACGTGGCGCAGATTGGCGCAAGCATCGGTTCCACGGCTGGGATGGATTCGGCTGGCGTCAGCATCGGTGCGCTCACCAACAACACCGGCGCGGCAATGGAGATTCTCTCGGACGTCGCTCTGCATCCGGCCTTTGCCTCCACGGAGGTCGAGCGCGTTCGCAAACAGCGCATGATCGCGATTCTGCAGGAGTCGGATCAGCCGATCGCTTCGATGCTGCGCGTCGGATCGAAGCTGCTCTACGGCGACCAGCCCTATGGTTTCCAGCCGGTGGGCACTATGGACTCCGTGAAGGCCACGACGCAGCAGGAGATATCCTCCTTCTGGACTGCGCACTACGCGCCGCAGGACTCGGCGCTGGTGCTGGCCGGTGACCTCACGCTGGCGCAGGCCCACGCACTGGCGCAGAAGTACTTTGGCTCCTGGACAAATCCGTCTGTCTCGGCAAAGCCGGTCCAGCTTCCGCCCCCGCCTGCCGCGCCGCAGAGGAAAGTTGTGATCGTCGATAAGCCCGGTTCGCCGCAGACGACGCTCTTTGCGCTCGGTCTGGGTGTTCCACGCAACACGCCAGATCATCCTGCGATTGTCGAGATGAACAGCGTGCTCGGCGGGCTCTTCTCCAGTCGCATCAACATGAATCTTCGCGAACAGCACGGCTACACCTACGGTGCTTTCTCGGGATTTTTCTTCGATCGCGATGGTGGGCCGTTCTATGCTGGCGCTCAGGTGCGCACCGACGTCACCGGTCCGGCGGCAACGCAACTCTTCGCGGAGTTGAATCGCATTCGCACCGATCCGCCGAGCGTCGCCGAACTGACTCTGGCGAAAGACAACGCGCTCCGTTCGCTGCCGGGTAACTTCGAGACGGTCAATAGCGAATCCGGCCTGATGGCGGAGCTGTTTGTCTACAGTCTGCCGCAGGATTACTTTGCCACGCTGCCTGCGCGTTTCTCAGCGGTCACTCCGCAGGATGTGGCCCGCGCCGCCCAGCAGTATGTGCATCCGGACAACCTGATCGTGCTGGCGGTCGGAGATCGGGCAAAGATCGAGCCACAGTTGCAGAAAGCCAACCTTGGCCCGATTGAACTGCGCGATACCAGCGGCGATCCGGTGGCCTCAACCGGAGTCAGCCAGTAGCCTCTGGCGTGTGGGAAAGAACGCCTGCCGTGGTCCCGAAGTCATCCGGATTGCGGCAGGCGTTTTCTTTTGCGTGGGATCAGTAAGCCTGAAGCTGGTTCAGCGGCAGGCGTACGCGAAAGCTCGTTGCGCCAGGCTCGGAGCGCACGCTCAGGTGGCCGCGATGCTTGCGCACGATGCGCATGGCATTGTCCAGTCCCAGCCCAAGCCCGTGGCCGGGCGCTTTGGTCGTGTAGAACGGCTCGAAGACGCGATCCTGGAGCGCCGTCGAAATCCCCGGCCCGTTGTCCCACACCTCGACCAGGAGCATATCCGCTTCCTTGCGGCAGCTCAGGCGCAGCTTCGGCTGGTAGCCCTCACGCTTCACCTGCTGCATCGCCTCCAGAGCATTCTCAATCAGCGCGGTCCACACCTGGTTCAGCTCGCTCCCATAGGCGCTGATCGTCGGCAGGTCGCTTTCGAAGTCACGCTCCACCTGTACATCTCCGATGCGCGATTGCAGCATACGCAGCGTTGCTTCGATGCCTTCCGGCACGTCCACTTCCAGAATCGGTGCGCGATCCATGTACGAGTAGCTCTTGATGGCGCTGATCAGATCGAAGATGCGTTCCGAGGAGTGCAGCATCGCCTGCGCGAAGTGTTCGGCGCGCAGGGAGGATGCGAACTGGTTGAGCACGACCTGCATCGCATCTCGGTTCAGAAACTCGGGCAGTAACCGGAGGTCTTCGAGCGTCACGCCCAGTTCCGCCAGTTCCGGCGCAATGCGCCATCCCTCCTCAATCCTCTGCTCGCCCAGCCAGCGCAGGATTGCGTCTTCGCGATCCGCAGTTCCGGATTGCGTCTCGTTCTGTGAGTCCACGGTGCGCGCGCGCGCCTGTCGCTCCCATTCCTGCACGGCCAGCACCTGCTGCTCGCTCAGGCACAGCGCCACCAGCGCGTAGCGTCCATCGGCGAAGTGCCGCAATTCGCCCAGAATGCCGCTTGCGGCGCGCTGGGCTGCAGCCGAGGGATTGTTCAGCTCGTGCGCCAGATTGCCCGCCAGCTTGCCCAGCGCCGTCAGCTTTTCGCTTTGCTGCTCGATGCGCGTCACCTCCCGAACGCGATCCAGCAGAGTATTCACAACGCGCTGGCCGAAACTGGGGATGGTCTGCAGGATCTCTGGAAACAGCGACCGGTGAAAGAGCAGCGCCCACACATCCTGCACGGCAAATCCCTGTCCGCCATAGCTGGTCATGCGCGAGAAGGGAAGCAGGCCCGTCATCTGACCGGCCCGACCGATAAACAGCGCCATCGGCCCGGTGCGATGCCTGCGGACGTGAATTTCGCCCTTGAGGATCAGGATCATCTGCTCGGCGGACTGGCCTTCTTCAAACAAAATCTCGCCCGCATGCAGACGGATTTCAGTTCCTCTCTGTGCCAGCCACTCGCGCTCGGCGTAGCTCAGCCCCTGCAAAGGCGCGACTCGATCGATTGCCGCGGCAATTTCATGCATGGGCGAGGGAGTTTCTGGAATCACCGACGGGGGAAGATTGACGGGCATACCGGAGACCCTCCGGGTCACCTTGCGAGCAAAGCGGAAACAGCCTGCATTCCGCAGTAGTGTCTAAGAAAAAGAGTCATTGCGTCTTGCCGCCAAATCCTGCCAGGAGACGAAGTCCGAAAAGCCTTTCCGTGTCGTGGCATGATCCCATGAAGAGTTTGTCATAGTTTGCCTCCACGCTCACGGACCCACCAAGCCTTGCCGAAAACGATAGCAGAAAGGAGTACTGCCATGAGTATCGCAGCAATAGGAGCCGTAACTCAAGCCACGCAGACTGCGCAGGTCGTCCAGGCCAGCGTGGCAGCTGCGCAGCAGCAGCAGAGCCAGAATGCCATGTTGCAGCAGGATACTGCTTCCATCAGCGAAGCAGGCCGCGCATCTTTGGCGCACGATGGTGACGGCGACGGCCACTGAGCCGTGCGGATGCCTCTTCTGTGCTGATACCAGCCGGCGACGTGCTTCGTCGGCTGCACCTTCACCCGCTCCCCGGCTACAATCATTCCGACGGAATTTTTCCGTTGCTATTATTCACCAGCCTCGGAGCCTTCGCGCGTGACTTCCATCTCCATCGGGTCCATCCTGGACTCGTCTCCGACAATCGATTTGCAGATTGCCACCCACGCCGTCGGCCCGCGCGGAGCCTTGCCGATCTCGCCGGAGATGCTGCTCACCCAGCCCTCAGGCAATCTCTTCGGACTCAGCCAGGGCGCGGGAATGGGATGGGAGCCGTCCCGCCTGCTCGACCCTGAATTTCTGATTCTCAGCACCCACGGCGGCCTTCGCGCGGAGAGCGGCGAACCCATCGCTCTGGGCCTTCACACAGGACACTGGGAGGTGGGTCTGCTGGTCGCCGAAGCCGCGCGAACCCTGCGCAGCAACCGCGCCATTCCCTATGCCGCCGCCTGCACCGATCCCTGTGACGGACGTACGCAGGGCACCACCGGGATGTTCGACTCGCTGCCAT
The DNA here is from genome assembly GCA_021846065.1 of Acidobacteriota bacterium. The sequence goes on along the minus strand of JAJZCP010000014.1, from coordinate 1,305 downwards.
TTCGCAATGACGCCGCGATGGTGCTGCGCCGCCTCATGCGCTCGCTTCCCACGCGCAGGGGGGTTCTGGGCGTGGCCACCTGCGACAAGGGGTTGCCCGCCATGATGATGGCTTTGGCCGCCAGCGGCGAGTATCCGGCGATTCTCGTCCCCGGCGGCGTCACACTCCTGCCGGAGTCCGGCGAAGACGCGGGCAAGGTGCAGACCATCGGGGCGCGTTTCGCCCAGGGGCAGATCACCCTGGAAGCTGCTGCCGAGGCGGGATGCCGCGCCTGCGCCACACCCGGGGGCGGCTGTCAGTTTCTGGGGACGGCGGCAACGGCACAGGTCGTTGCCGAGGCGCTCGGCATGTCGCTGCCGCACTCCGCGCTCGCTCCTTCCGGTCAGCCAGTCTGGCTGGATGCGGCGTCGCGCTCGGCTCTGGCCCTCATGCGCATGCATCAGGACGGCGTCGGCATGCGGCATATCCTCACGGACGCCTCCGTCCGCAATGCGATGGTGGTGCATGCGGCCTTCGGCGGCTCCACCAATCTCCTGCTGCATCTTCCGGCCATCGCCTTTTCCGCCGGACTGGCGCGGCCCACAGCCGAAGACTGGGCCGAGGTCAACCGCTCGGTTCCGCGCCTGGTGGATGCGCTTCCCAACGGCCCACGCAGCTTTGCCACCGTGCAGGTCTTCCTGGCCGGCGGAGTGCCGGAGGTCATGCTCCACCTGCGCGCTGCCGGCCTGCTGGACACCTCCGCCCGCACCGTTGTCGGTATTACGCTTGACCAGACACTCGACTGGTGGCGCGAGTGCAGGCGTCGGGTCGTCTTTCGTCAGCGCCTGCGCGACCTCGACGGCATTGATCCCGACGAAGTCATTCACTCCCCGGCGGCGGCGCGCGCTGCCGGCCTCAGTTCCACCGTCTGTTTCCCCTCTGGAAATCTTGCTCCGCACGGCTCGGTCATCAAGTGCACCGCCATCGATCCCTCGCTGATAGGCCCCGATAACGTCTATCGGCACACCGGTCCGGCGCGCGTCTTCGTCACCGAGGAGGCGGCGATCCAAGCCATCAAGTCCGGTCGGATCGGCAGTGGTGACGTCATCGTCCTCATCTGCGGCGGTCCACTCGGCGCGGGTATGCAGGAGATTTATCAGATCACCTCGGCGCTGCGTCAGTTGCCCCACTGTCGACACGTCGCCGTCCTTACCGATGCGCGCTTCAGCGGCGTCTCCACCGGAGCCTGCATCGGCCACATCAGCCGGAGGCGGTGACCAGCGCGGCCCAGAGGCGGGTGTCGTCCGGGAGCTGCGGATGTGGCTT
>JAJZCP010000230.1 GCA_021846065.1 Acidobacteriota bacterium | reverse complement strand
GCAGCGCGGAATGCCCGCTGTCCGTCAACGCGCCCAGGAGAATCTGGTGGACTACGTCTACCTCGGTCAGGAAACGAAGATGGCCGCGTTTGAGGAGTGTCTGCGTAAGGCTGGCGTGGGTGCGGACGAAACTGCGTACATGGGCGACGACTTGCCGGACATGCCGGTTGCTGCGCGCGCCGGCCTGGCAGTGGCCGTCGCCAATGCAGCCGCGGAACTGAAGGCCATCAGTCACTACGTAACGCGCGCCCGCGGAGGCGAAGGGTCCGCCCGTGAAGTGGTCGAACTGATCCTGAAGGCCCAGGGCCGATGGGAAGAAGCCATCCCGCAGGCGCTGGCGTAGGGAAATATCGCGGCCTAGCTGAAGATGGTGGACAGCTTCGCCAAGACCTCGTCCATGATGTCATTGGGAACGCGTTCCAGCTTGCGGGCATTCCGCGCTGCTAAATCGATGGGACGAGGCTGATCGCACCGCACGGTCCCTGTCGTTCGGGTGCCAACACCCATCAGAGAAACGGCGAATCCAGCACTCCGCGCAAAATCTCCACCGGAGGTGATCGGGACCACGACAGGCACGCGCAAGACTGCGTTGAAGCGGTCCGGCGAAACAATCAGGACCGGACGGGTGCCTTGCTGCTCGCGTCCCTGGGTCGGATCCAAAGACACGAGATAGATGTCTCCGCGCCTCACAATTCACGCCCAACCGTCCCCAGATTCATCCACTTGCGATCTTGTTCCGTGATTGGAGTGTCAGCATCGCATTCGTTCAAAAGCTCGTCTAGCGAATAGAGGGGCTTGATTGGCTGCTGAATTACGAGCCGGTCACCGTCCACGGCAAGCGCCACGGTTGTTCCAACTTCGAGATGCAGGAGATCGAGAATGGCGGGTGGAACCGCGAGCATGACTGAACCTCCAACCCTGCGCAAATTAGTTGTATGCATTGGTCACCTCAGAAGGTTATACATTAGTATAACATAATTCGTATGCAATTCATGCGAAGGTCTCGGCGATGCCGTCTTCCAGCGTGGTGGATGCTCGCGTGAAGCCGCCTTGTTGTTGCAGCATGGTTGTGTCGGCTTCGGTAAAGTGCTGGTAGCGTCCGGCGAGGTCGGCGGGGAAGGGAATGTATTCGATCTTTCCTTTGCCTTTCCCCGCCGCATAGACTTGCATGAGCGCCTTCGCCACGTCATTGAAACAGCGGCTGGCTCCTGTGCCGGCGTTGAAGATACCCTGATAGGTTTCCTGCAAGCGTCCCATGGCGGCGCGCCATTTTTCCTCGCCCAGACCGGCGAAGAAGATGTTCATCCTGCACAGGTCGCCGACATGCACGAAGTCGCGGCGCTGCTCGCCGTCGCCATAGCCGCCAGAGCCCTGAAACATACGAATGACGCCGCTATCTTTCAGCTGCTTGCTAAAGTGGTGCAACACGGAAGACATGCGCCCCTTGTGTTGCTCGCGCTTGCCGTACACGTTGAAGTAACGCAGGCCGACGACGGTGCTCTCGACGGTCGGCAGCAGGCGCCGCACATAATTGTCGAAGACCAGCTTGGAAAAACCGTAAATATTCAGCGGCTGCTCATTTTCCGGCTCCGGCGTAAAGCGCTGGCTCAGGCCATAGACGGCTGCCGTCGAGGCATACACGAACGGAATGCGGTTCTGCAGCGCGTAGTGCAGCAACTCCTTGGAGTAAGTGAAGTTGTTGTCCATCATGTACGCGCCGTCGTCTTCCAGAGTGTTCGAGCACGCCCCTTGGTGCAGAATGGCGCGAATGCGCTTGGCAGACAGCGCCCGCGATGCAATCGCGCGGCGAAACTCGGCCTTGTCCATGTAATCGCAAAAGATGGCGTCCTGCAGGTTGAGGAACTTGGTGCTGCTGGTGCGCAGATTGTCGACGCAGAAGATTTCGTTTTCGCCGATGCGGTTCAGCTCGTGGATGAGATTGCTGCCGATAAATCCCGCTCCGCCGGTGACGACGATCATGCCTTCTCCTGATTTCTGGCATCGCCCGCAGCCAATTTTTTAACGATGTTCGTTGTGCTGAAACCGGCCACTGTGGGAACGATCGCGACCCGGCCACCCCAACCGCGGACCAGTTCCGCGCCCACCACGGTGGCCTCCGTGTAATCGCCGCCTTTCACCAGGACATCCGGACGAAGAGCTTGAACAGTTTCGAGCGGCGTGTCTTCGTCGAAGACGATGATCGCGTCGGTCGAGGCCAGTGCGGCAAGAATCCGCGCGCGTTCGTTCTCGCCCACAATTGGACGCGAAGGCCCCTTCAGCCGCTGCACGGAGGCGTCGCTGTTGATGCCGAGGACCAGGTGGTCGCCCATGCGGTGGGCGTCCTCCAACAGCGTGATATGGCCGATGTGCAGCAGGTCGAAGCAGCCGTTGGTAAATACGATGCTTTCACCCCTGCTCCGCCACTGTGCCGCTCGTGCCGCAAGACCGGCGCGGTCGACGATCTTTTCATTGGTGCTCAGGTCGAGTTCATCGGACAGGACGGCCAGCAGGTTGGCGCGATCGATCGGCACCGTTCCGACACGGCTGACTACAATGCCGGCCGCCAGGTTTGCCAGTTGGATTGCGCTTTCCAGATCGAGCTTCGCAGCAGCGGCCGCGGCCAGGGTCGCAATGACAGTGTCGCCTGCGCCGGAGACATCGTAAACCTCGCGCGCCTGCGCGGATGCCTGCAGGTCCTGCTCGGCTTCCTTGCAAAGCACGCGAATCCCGCGTTCGCTCATGGTGACTGTCAGATAATCCAGCGCAAGCGGTCTGATCATCGCCCGTCCCGCAGCCATCAGCGCGGCGGTCTCCAGGGCCTGAACTCCGGTACAGGCGGACAGTTCCCTCAGGTTGGGACAGATCGTGGTGGCCCGCCGGTATTTGGAAAAATCGCCGCCTTTAGGATCGACCAGCACAGGAATGTTCTTCGCATGGGCCTCGCCGATGATGTACTGGCAAACTCGTTCCGGCAGCGCGCCTTTGGCATAGTCGGAAAGCACGATTGCATCGGCGCGGGCAATCTGCGCGGCGACGCCCTGCAGCAGGGCGTCGATCTCCGGCGCGCTGGGCTGTTCGGGCCGTTCGACGTCAAGCCGCATAAGCTGCTGGCGGCCGGCCATGATGCGCGTTTTGGAGATCGTCGGACGCTGCCATGGGCAAACGGAGTCCGCCGCTATGCCTGCGCCAGCGAGCAGCCTGCGCAAAGTGGCTGCGTCTTCATCCTCG
>JAJZCP010000229.1 GCA_021846065.1 Acidobacteriota bacterium | reverse complement strand
TGCTGGGTCCGCTCAATATTCTGCGCAGGCGCCGGAATCCGGTATCGAGCGATCTTCGGCGGGATATTGGGATCTGTGCCGCGATTCTGACCCTGGCGCACGTGGCGGTGGGGCAGTTCGTGCATCTTCGCGGAAGACCGTGGCTCTACTACGTCTACAGCGCCGCGGAAAAACATGTAGGCCCGCGGCACGATCTGTTCGGTTTTTCAAACTACGCGGGCGCTGTGGCAACGCTGCTGGTGCTGGCGCTGCTGGTGACGTCGAACGACCGCTCCCTGCGCGCCCTGGGGACGCCGCGCTGGAAGGCGCTGCAGCGCTGGAATTATGCAGTGTTTGCTCTAGCGGCGTTTCACGGATTTGGCTACCAGGCGATTGAGACGCAAAAGCCCTGGTGGATTGCGGTGCTGGCATTATGTACCGGCGTTGCGATCGCACTGCAGCTTGCGGGCCTTTGGAGCCGCCGGAGCGGACGCGGCTCGAAACTTTCTCTGCAGGCTCGGTTGCCGGAGAAGGATATCTCCAGCGAGGTCAATTCGTTATGAAAAATACTTCTACTCCCTGGACGCCGCAGGCACCATAACCCGCGGGCACTGAGCCGTCGCTTTTGTCCGATGGCCCCGGCGCAACTGTTACACTGCCGCCGTGGTTACAGCTCCCAGGCCCGTGGTGACTAAGCCGGCGCGCCATGCGGCGGTGGTGCGCGTGACGCATTGGCTGACGGTGATCGCGTTTGTGGCGCTGCTGGTGACCGGTGCGGAGATTGTCCTCTCGCACCCGCGGTTCTACTGGGGCGAGAGCGGCAACCCGAACATGCATCCGTTGTTTTCGCTGCCGCTGCCTACTTCTCGCCCATGGGTGGATAACGGCTTTGGCACCGCGATGCCGGATGGGAATGGCTGGGGGCGCTATCTGCATTTTGAGGCGGCCTGGCTGGTGGTGCTGACCGGCGCGGTGTATGTGCTGTGGGGGCTGGCGCGCGGCCACTTTCTGCGCGATCTGGTGCCGGTGCGCGGGGAGCGATCGGCAGGCGGTTTCTACCGCGCGGTACGCGCGTACCTGTCGGGCCAGCGCACTGCCGCAAGCGATGCCCATACCTATAATGCGCTGCAGCGTGTGACCTATCTTGCAGTGGTTTTCGTGTTGTTCCCGCTGATGGTGTGGACCGGGCTGGCGATGTCGCCATCGTTCACGGCAGCGGTGCCCGCTGCGGCCAGCCTGCTGGGTGGACGGCAAAGCGCACGCACGCTGCACTTTCTGGTTACGCTGCTTCTGGTGCTGTTTGTTGCCGGGCATGTCGGCATGGTGGCGCTGGCCGGCTTCTGGCAGCGGACCCGCGCAATGATCGCTGGACGTTCGGGCTCTGTGCCCGGGGAGGAGAAACCATGAGCAAAATCTCGCGCCGCCGGTTGCTGAAAGCCGGTGTGGCCACCACGGTGGGGCTTGCCGGTGTCGCGGTGGCCGATCGCCTGGCGCATCGATTTGGACTGGTACCCCCCGACGCGGGTGGCATCTTTGGCCCCGGCGAGACGCTGACCTACGCCACACAGAGCCTGCTGACGCGCCACGCGCTGGCGCGGGAGTTTCCGCGCAGCATGATCTCCGCCAATCCTTTTGCCGTGCCGATTGCGCCGCCGACAGATGCCTTCAAACGCTCGCAGGCTATCGGCTTCAGCGACTGGCGGCTGACGGTGGATGGACTGGTGCGGCATCCGGCATCCTTTTCACTGGCGGATCTGAAGAGCCTGCCGATCGAAAGCCAGATTACGGAGGTGTCCTGCGAAGAGGGCTGGTCGTATGTGGCGGAATGGATTGGCACGCCGCTGCACCATGTGCTGCGCGAAGTGGGTGTGCTGCCGCAGGCGCGTTATGCTGCCTACTTCAGCGTGGAGCCGACGCAGTGGGACAGCCTCGATATGCAGGAAGCGATGCATCCGCAGACGATTCTGGCAATGGGCATGAACAACGGCGATCTGCCGGTGGCCTTTGGCGGCCCGCTGCGGATGCGCGTACCGCTGCAGATCGGCTACAAGAACATCAAATTTCTCCATCGCATCACAGTCACGGATTCCATGAAGGCGTTTGGCAAGGGTCTGGGCTCTGCCTCACCCGAAGGCGGCTACGCCTGGTTTGCGGGGATTTGAGTGGATGCAGGCGGGTGGCCGCTGCGGCTGCCCGAATCTCCCGTTTAAAAAACTCGTATGCTGGAAAAGGACACTTCCAGCGGAGGATTTCTTCGATGACACGCAATGCACTTCTCGCCCTGGTGGCGGGTACCTGCCTGACGGCGATGCCGGCCGCACTGTTTGCGCAGCAGGCTCCAGCGAAGACCGACCATAGCGCACAGATGACAAAAAGTGCGGACAAGGGCGACACGGGCATGCACATGAAATCTGCGCCGGCTGCGTCCGGTCCGGTGACACCGGTGAGCAAGCGGATGATCTGCATGATCACCAACAAGGCGTACAGTAAGCCGCAACTGCCGGTGACGGTTAAGGGACGCACCTACTACGGCTGCTGCGACATGTGCCGCCATACGCTAAAGACCGACGCCTCCAGCCGCTATGCGATCGACCCGATCTCCGGCAAGAAGGTGGACAAGTCGAAGGCTGTACTTGGCAAGGACGCGAAAGGGTCGGTCGTGTACTTCCAGAATCAGGCCGACTTTGACGCTTACAACGCGCGCCAGGCGAAGCACCCTATCAGCAGCGGGCTTTAGACCGCCGCAGACTGCGCGATGAGCAACGGGACAAACCGTGCCAGAATGCCGGCAGGGGTGTCAGCCGGACTCTTCACAGCGATGCTGCTTGCGCAGGATCATCCAGCTTGTTTTTGCGACGCAGGACTGAGGCGGGCTGCAAACCATGCCTGCCCCGGGATGAGGGGTCGGAGGCGCTTCGTTCGCCATGACGGTGATTGGCATCGACTGCGGGGGCTCTCACATCGCCTGCGCGCTGCTTGAAGAAAAGAAAATTCTTGGGAAAGAGATTCTGGCCACCGATGCAGGCTCTTTCCGGCAGATTCTTCCCGTGCTTGCATCGACCGTTCGCACACTTGGCCGAAGGTGTGGAGTTCCGATTCAGTCCTGCCATGGAATGGGGATCGGCCTGCCAGTGATCTTCGAAGCCGCGACTGGGAGGATCCTGTCCACGCTCGATAAATTTCCAGACATCGCGGGCGTCGATCTGTCCGCCTGGGGCCAGCGCGAATTGGGAATCCCGGTAAGACTGGAAAACGATGCCGGCTGGCGCTGCTG
>JAJZCP010000228.1 GCA_021846065.1 Acidobacteriota bacterium | reverse complement strand
TCAAGCTCGATCGCGTCGTAGGTCAGACCGGCATCGGGCACAGCTGTGTCCGCTTCCTCGATTGCCTGCAACGTGATTGTGTTTGCTCTCGAGTGCAGATACTTGCCAGGAAATGTAAATGTGACGTCATCATACGAATAGGCGGGATCGAAGGCGTCAGCCAGGGTTCTATTCCTGGGGTCGAGCTTGGGCTGTAGATAGAACATTCCATGCTTGCCATTGATGCTGACCCGCAATGCCGGCACACTTGCGGTCTCGATCAACACAGCAATATGCATCTGGTATGCCGCCGCGGGAGCGTGGACCAGAGAAAAGGTGATTGTCCGCGGGGCCGCAGCATCGTTCACAGGATGTGCGCCCGCAGCCGAAACGAGCTTGGCCGGCTGCGCGGCATACCAGTCTTTCGCGGGACTGCTCTCTCCGGCGATGAAGTTGACCGGCTGGTGCGGCGCTCCTCCAGCAAACTCGGCGGAGGAGCGGTCGAAAGTTCCAATGGTAAAAACCGCGCTGGAATCTTTGGCCTGGGCTTGGGTCAGGGTCGCGCGAACAACCGGCAGGGCAAGAAGGATGGATCCGCACAGGACTGCTGTTTTCAGTTTCATGGTCGCCTCGTAATACTTTCGCTGAACTCTTTCGCGCTCGGCAGGAAACAAAATGGCTCACCGAGAGCGTGAATGCTATGCCGGGCCAGAGCACCGCTCCGTGCTGTGGAAAGGCGCGATGCTGGCGGCGAATCAGATACCGGAGGCGCGAATCGCTGCGTGGATCCATTCCAGCAGCAGATGTGGAGCGCACCCGAGGATCACGATTCCGGCTGCGAGCAGAATGATACCAGCCTGGCCCAGGAACGGCGACCCGAGCGTGGCCGCTTCGGCGGATGCATTGGCAACTTCGGCGGCAGGATTGGCGACGTAGATTCGTTTGAGGACTTGCAGGTAGTAGTAGAGCGACACCGCGCTCATCGCGATAGCGAGAACGATGAGCCACAGCAGGCCGGATCCAGAGTCGAGCACGGAGACGAAGAGGTAAAACTTGCCGAAGAAGCCGGCCAGCGGTGGAATTCCCGCAAGAGAAAGAAGAAAGATAAACATGCAGGCGGAGAGGATGGGGGACCGGCGGCTGAGTCCGTCAAAGTTGGAAAGACGGTCGCCTCCCGTTCGCTGCTCGACGATGGCGACGACGCCGAAGGCGCCCAGGGTGGCGAGCGCGTAGGTCACGACATAGTAGAGAAGCGCGGCCAGGCTCTGCTGCGTGTGGGCAACAAGCGCGAGCAGCATGTAGCCGGCGTGGGCGATCGCGGAGTAGGCCAGCAGGCGTCGCACGTGATTCTGGACGATGGCGACGAGATTTCCCAGCACCATGGAGAGCGCGGCAACGATGGCCAGCACCGCGACCCAGCCGGGTACGAAGTGCAGCCAGCGCGCGCTGCCTTCCGCGCCGGCAAAGCCGACCACCATGACCTGAAAGAAGATGAAAAAGCTGGCAACCTTGGAGCCGGACGCGATGAACGCGGCGCTGGGCGCGGGCGCGCCCTGATAGACATCGGGCGCCCAGAAATGGAACGGGAAGGCTGCAACTTTAAAGCCGAACCCAATCACCGTGGTGACGATGGCGATGGCCAGGAGCGGGTTGAGGTGTGGGTTGCTCGCACAGGCCGCGTGGATTGCGTCGGCGATGCGGGGCAGGCTGATCGAATTCGAGAAGCCATAGAGCAGGCTGAATCCAAACAGCAGGAATGCGGCGGACATTCCGCCAAAGAGAAAATACTTCAGCGCGGCTCCTGAGGATTGTGCGCTGGATTTGTCAAAGGCGGTGAGGATGTAGAGCGACAGACTCAACAATTCCAGAGAGATGAAAATGACCAGAAGGTCCTGCGAGCCAACCAGGAACATCATGCCTGCCGTTGCAATCAGGATCAGCAGGACGAACTCGCCAATGTGCTCCGTAAAGGTGGAACCGGCGGAGATGAGAAGGGTGGAGATGGCCACGGCGAGCAGCGCAATCTGCACAAGATGCGTGAGTGGATTCGCCAGCAGCATTCCGTTGAGCAGGCTCGCTTGTTCCGGCGAGTGCAGGAGGCGAAGGATCGCACCCGCGCAGCCGAGCGAACCGAGAATGGCTGCGATGGTGAAGCGGAGACGGGTGCTGCTGGCGCGCAAGAACAGAAGATCGACGGCTAACGCGATCAGCGCCGTCACGACCACGATGACTTCCGGCAGCGCGAACTGGAACAATTGCGCGTAGTTGGTCGCGTTCATCGCCAGCCTCCCTGGTGGAGGCCGGCAAACAGCGGGGAATTCAGCGCGGGGACAATCACGTTGAGGAGTAGCTGGGGATAGATGCCGACGACGACGCTGGCGGCGATCAAAAGGACCGCGCCAAGGCGTTCGGGGATTGAGATGGGGGGCATGGGAGGATGCGGTGGAATGGCTTCATGGCCAACTTCCGCAAAGAATGCTTTTTGCATCGCGCGCCAGATATATGCGACCCCGGCCACGAGGCCGAAGCCGACGAAAATTGTGACGATGGGAAATGCGCGCCAGACGCCGATGACGATCATCAACTCCGCGACGAAGCCGCTGAATCCCGGCAGCCCCATGCTGGCCATGCCGGCCACAACAAAGGTGACGGCGGCAAAGGGAATGGCTTTGTTCAGGTTCATTGGGCCGAGGGTTGCGAGGTCGCGGGTGTGGGTGCGGTCATACACCATGCGCCCGACCACGGCGAAGAGCAGGCCGGCGAGAATTCCATGCGAGAACATCTGCACTACCGCGCCGGAAAGGCCGATCTGGTTCAACGTCATAAGGCCGAGCAGGATGAAGCCCATGTGGCTGACGCTGGAATAGCCGATGACGAATTTGAAGTCTTTCTGCACCAGCGCAACCAGCGCGCCATACACGATGCCGATGACCGCGAGCAGGGCGAAGACATCGCGCCAGGAACCCAGGCCGAGTATGTGGAAGCCCCACGGAGCGAGGCCGAGAGGGAACAGCGTCATGGCGACGCGGAGGCATCCGTACGCGCCGAGCTTCATTACCACGCCGGCGAGCAGCATGGAGGCCGCAGTGGGAGCGGCGACGTGGCCGGTGGGGGCCCAGGTGTGGAAGGGCCACAGGCCGGCAAGAATCGCGAAGCCGACGAAGACCAGCGGGAATGCCCAGATCTGAAAGTGAGCGGGAAACGGGTAGCCGGCGAGGTCGCCGAGAGCCATGCTTTTTGCGCACCGCGCCGGTAACGGGGTCGAGTTCTATCCGATAG
>JAJZCP010000013.1 GCA_021846065.1 Acidobacteriota bacterium | reverse complement strand
TCTTGCTGTCATTTCTGTAGGGAATCTGCTGTTGCCGTTGCTGTTGTTTTTCTTGCTGTCATTCCCGCAGGGAATCTGCTGTTGCGGTTGCCGTTGTTTTTCTTGCTGTCATTCCCGCAGGGAATCTGCTGTTGTCAGCGTGTCAAGCAGCGAACGCAGCGCACGGCCGCGATGGCTGAAGCCTTGCTTCTCCGCTAGCGCAATCTGGGCCATGGTGGCGCCTCTTTCCGGCAGCCAGAACAGCGGGTCATAGCCGAAGCCGCCCGTACCCTGCGGTGCATCGAGGATCATTCCTTCCACAATGCCATCGTTTTCCGCAAGACAGACACCATCGCGGGCGACAGCCAGCGCGCAGAGGTAGCGCGCACTTCGCTGCTCCCACGGCACCCCGTGCAGCTGGCGCAGCAGATATTGGTTATTGCGCGCATCCGTGTCGCCCCCTGTCAGGCCCGCATCCTGCGCATAGCGGGCAGAGCGCACGCCGGGTGCGCCCTGCAGCGCATCTACCTCCAGGCCGGAATCATCGGCCAGCACCAGAAGGCCGTGAGCAAACCGGCTGTAAGCAATCGCCTTTTCGCGGGCGATCTGCGCGAACGTGGCGCCGGTCTCTTCAGGCGCAGCAATGGCGGCAATTCCCGGCAGCTCTGCAATGCGAATGCTGGGTTGCCAGGCCTGCGCAGCGGCGGCAAAGTCGCGCAGCTTGCCGGCGTTGGAGCTGGCGGCGTAAAGGGTGAGCATCGCCTGTCAGTATAGGGTTACGCCGGGCAGGGAAGAAACGGCGCCAGGGGGCAGCCGTCGCAGCGTGGACTTGTGCCGCAGTGCTGCTTACCCACCTCGACAATCAGCGCATGCAGTTCGTTCGCGTGGCGCGCGGTTTCGGCCGGGGTCGTGCTGGCCACAGCTGCGTCACCCAGTTGCTGCAGCTCCGCATAGCGCGCGTTCTCACGCACCAGGCCGTGCCGCGTCGCCACCCGGCGCAGGTATTCATCCGCAACAAACACAGGATGTCTCAGCGCGTAGAGCAGAATGGCGTCCGCCGTCTCCGGTCCGGTGCCAGGCAGCGCCAGCAGTTCGTGGCGCAGAACATCGGTTGGCGCGGCGGCCATCCGCTCCAGCGATCCGCCGTAGCGCGCGTCGAGCAGGCCAACAAACGCGTGGATGGATGCCGCTTTCCGCTGCACAAAGCCCGAAGGGCGAATCAGCGCGCGTAGCTGATCGAGCGGCGTGGCGCGAATGCCGTCCACGGAGAGAACCCCGGCGCTGCGCAGCGCGGCGATCGAGCGCTCCACGCTGGTCCACGCCGTGGCCTGCGTCAGATACGCGCCCAGCACGACCTCAAACGGCGACTCGGCCGGCCACCAGTTGCGCGCCCCATAAGTTGCCAGCAGACGGTCGTACATCGCGCGCAGCGTTGCCGCCGCAGCTTCCAGCGCATTGTGGTGGGTCGCCATGGGCCGGGCAGCCTGCGCCGCCGGCTTGCGTATCCTATCTGGCATGATGAACGCTCATACAGAATATTTGCAGATGCACATGCCGCACCGGCGCGAGATTGTCCACATCACTCCGCAGGTCGAACAGATCGTGCAGCGCAGTGGTATTCGCGACGGACTGTGCTTTGTCTCTCCGATGCATATTACGGCCGCCGTGTATGTCAATGATCTGGAGGAGGGCCTGATGGAAGACATTATGGAGTGGCTGGAGAAGGTAGCACCGGCGCGCCCGGATTACCGCCATCATCAAACGGGCGAGGACAACGGGGATGCGCATCTGAAGTCGCTGCTGCTGCACCATGAGACGACGCTGCCAGTGACGAATGGCCGGCTGGATCTTGGCACCTGGCAGCGTGTGTTCTACGCGGAGTTTGACGGTCAGCGAACAAAGCGCTTGATCGTGAAGGTGCTGGGCGTGCGCTGAACCGTTAGCCGGCGACGGCCAGCTCTTCTTCCAGCATCTGCTTTTCGTACAGCTGCGTGTAGTAGCCGTTGCGCGCGACAAGTTCGTCGTGGGTGCCCAGCTCCACAATGCGGCCCTCGACCAGCACGGCGATCTGGTCGGCGTTGCGCGCCGTCGAGACACGGTGCGAGATAAAAATTGTGGTGCGGCCGCGCATCACGTTCGCCAGCTCGGTCAGAATGCGCTCTTCCGTGTAGGTGTCGACGCTGGCCAGCGCGTCATCGAGGATCAGGATGCGGGGATCGCGCACAATGGCGCGGGCGATGGCGGTGCGTTGCTTCTGGCCGCCGGAGAGCGTCACGCCGCGCTCGCCGACCAGGGTGTCGAAGCCCTTCGGAAATTCGAGGATCTCATCGCGGATGTGGGCTGCGCGCGCGGCTTCCAGAATCTGCTGCTCGGTGGCCTCTGGCGCGCCAAAAGCAACGTTCTCGCGGATGGTATCGCTGAAGAGGAACGTCTCCTGCGGCACGAAGCCGACGGCGCGGCGCAGCTCCGCCAGCGGAAAGTCGGTGATCGGGCGGCCGTCGATCCGCAGCATTCCGGGGGCTACGTCGTGCAGTCGCGGAATCAGGCTGACCAGCGACGTTTTGCCGGAGCCCGTGGGTCCCACAATGGCCAGGCTGGTGCCGGCCGGGATCTTGACCGAAATGTCATGCAGCACCGTCGGCGTGGTATCGCTGTAGGCGAACGTCAAATGACGAAATTCGACATCGCCGGCGATAGGCATTGTCTCTGACGCAGCGGCCGCGTCTGTGATGGATGGCTGTGCGATGAGGATCTCGTGAATGCGGCGCACAGATGCCGTTCCGCGCTGCACCAGGTTTACGACCCAGCCCAGGGCGATGACCGGCCAGGTGAGCATCACCATGTAGGTGGTGAAGGCGACAAATGCACCGACAGAGATGCGATGCGAGACCACCTCATGGCCGCCGACGCCAAGCACCACAACCAGCGACAGCCCCAGCAGAAACTCCAGCGTCGGCCATAGCATACCCATCAGCCGCACCAGCCGGAGCGCGCGCCGGATATATTCCGTGTTGGCCGTCTCAAAGAAGCGGATTTCGGCTTCTTCCTGCGCAAACGCGCGGACCAGGCGAACGGAAGCGACATTCTCCTGCACGCGCGCGGAGATATCGGAGTACATGGCCTGGATGCGCTCAAACCGCTCATGAATGCGGCGGCCAAAATATTGCACCAGAATGCTGGCTGCGGGCAGCGGCGCAAAGGCCAGCAGCGTAAGCCACGGGCTGATCCGCATCATGAAGAACAAGGCGCCCAGCGTGAACAGAATCGTGTTCAGGCTGTACATAATCGCCGGGCCCAGCAGCATGCGGACGGCATTCAGATCATTGGTGGCCCGGGCCATAATGTCGCCCGTGCGATGCTCGTGGAAATAGGACGCGGACTGGCGCTCCAGCACGCGAAAAAGATCGTTGCGGATGTCGTATTCAATGTCCCGCGAAATGCCGATGAGCACCCAGCGCGTGAGGAAGAGAAATATGCCTTTCGAGAAGGCGAGCGCCAGCAGCAGCAGGGCGTAGATAACGATGCCGCGATAGTTCAGGTGGTGCGTCATGTCATCGACGGCGCGCCGGATGACCTGAGGAAACAGTACCCAGATGGCGTTGCTGCAAATGGCAAAAAATCCGCCGGCCGCAAAGCCGCGACGGTAACGTCGCATGTAGGGAAGTAGAGGGCGGATGTTTTCGAACATAAGCGGCAGGCCGAGGACGCGTAAAATCGCGTCCACTTCAATTTTAACGAAGGTTCTGCTTTGTGACCTGCATCAGGTAGGCGTGCGCAGCAGCAGGTATCCGCCGACCAGTCCGAAGAGCAGATCGGGCGACCAGGCCGCCAGCGCCGCCGGCAGCGTATTCACATTTCCCATCGCCTCAAAGAGGCCGGCCGTCACCCAGTATGCGATCGCGACGCCAATGGCGATAGCGACGCCGGCAAGCGAGCCCCTTCGTCCGGCGGACAGCGCGAAGGGGATAGCGAGAATCGCCATGACGAGCGTGACCAAAGGATAGGCGATCTTTTTGTTCAGCTGAACCCGCAGCGGGACGGTGTCGAAGCCGCTCTGGCTCAGATCGTGGATGTAGCGGGCCAACTGCGTCAGTGTCATCTCAGAGGATTGCAGGTCTTCCTTCTTGAAGTAGCCTGGCTGCTCAACAATTTCTGGAAATATCTGACTGGTGAACGTGGAATAGCTGGTGATGGCGCCGCCCTGAAACGTGCGCTGCCAGCCACGGTAGAAGATCCACTGCTGCTGCTGCGGGCTCCACTCCACGTCGGCGGCAAAGATGCGTCGCGCCAGCGTAAAGCTGTGCGGGGCAAACTCGAGCACGGTCAGGTTGGCAAAGCGGTCGTTCGCGGAGTCGAAGAACTCGTAGTAGAACAGGTGCTCCGGCTGCCCCGGCTTGCTTTCGCCAAACAGCCATTCGCGGTCCGGCCGCAGAAATGTGCGCGGCGGCTTGCCTTTGATCGCACTGCGGAGAGACTCCTGTGTCCGGTTGGCCTGCGGCAGATAAAACTGGTCAAACCCGAACATCACACAGGAGAGCCCGAAGGCGATCAGCAGGATGGGCACAATGATGCGATACAGACTGGTGCCCGTGGCCTTCATGGCCGTCAGTTCGCTGGAGCGGTTGAAGACGCCAATGGTCACCAGCACGGCGATCAGCACGCTGAGTGGCGTGATGCTGTAGATCATGCTGGGCGCCAGGTTCAGCAGGTAATCGCCGACCATGGTCAGCGGTGCATGGTTCCGCACTATATCGCCCAGCAGCTCAAACAAGGAGAAGATGAGCGAGAGCAGCACAAAGCTGGCCTCAATCAACAGAAAGCTGCCGATGAAAGTCCGGAGCACGTAGTCATCCAGAATGAGCGGAAAGCCTTCATACAGCTTGCGCCGGCTCACAGCGGGAAGCACTGCACCCAGCATCGCGGGATCGGCGCGCTTCAACCGGAACCTGGCGGCCCAGCCGGGCATGGAGAAGCGGACAGCCCCGCGCATCATTTGCCGGAGCAATAGCAGGCCGGCGATGGCAAACAGGACATTGGCCGCCCAGACGCCCGCCCACACGGGGAGTTTGCCCTGGCGCGCCAGCGTCATACCGGTTGACGAAAGAAAGTAGTAGAGAAACACCAGCAGCACGGTGAGCACGAAGCCCATGCTTTTACCGCCGCGGCGCGATGACAAACCAAGCGGCACGCCAATCAGCATCAGCACCAGGCACGCCGTGGGATATGCCCAGCGCTTCTGAAATTCAATTGCGTACCAGCGGCCGCCGGGTCCATGAATCTTGCCGCGCAGCTCGGTATTGGACATGGCAAGAATGGGGACGTCGCTGTGGCCGATGCGAACCGTATCTGCGCTGGAGTTGATCTGGATGGGCAGGTCCGTGCGCTGGAACGTGGAGATGCTGTAGGAGCCCGGGTCATTCGCCTGCATCTCATGCTGCTCGCCGTTGCGCAGGCGCATGGTCAGCTCATGTCCTTTGGCCACCACGGTGGCCTGCTGGGCCAGCGTAATGCGTGGTGTCTTGGGATCGCTGAGATCCGCGAGAAATACATTCGTCCACACGGAGGCCCGCCGGCCTGGACGCACGTCCTGCACATACAGCACGGAGTTGCGGAAGTCTTCGTAGAAGACGCGCGGCTCAACGGAAAACGACGCCTGCGAGTTGCGCAGCGCCGTCTCCACGTTGAGCATGGCGCGCGTTGCCCGGGGCGCCAGAAATAGCGAGATGCAGAGCCCAAAAATCCATCCGGAGAGGCCGACGATGGAAACGATGCGGACAAACTGAAACACGCCAACGCCCGAGGCGCGCATCGCGGTGACTTCGCTGTCTGCTGCCAGGCGGCTAAGCCCCAGCAGCACGCCGACCAGTACTGCCATGGGGATGGTGACGATGCAGGCATTGGGCAGCGTAAAGGCAATGAGCTTGAACACGCTGCTGAGCGGCGCGCCATTCTGGACAACCAGTTCCAGAATCTGCACCAGGTTCGGCATAAACAGCACAAAGGTAAACAGCAGCAGCCCCAACAGGGCATGGGAGAGAACTTCGCCGAGAATGTAGCGGGTAAGAATGCGCACGGATGGCAGAGACCGGCGGAACGGTCTTTCGACCAGTGTAGCGCGGGAATTTGCCGGTCATGCTACCCTGTTGCGTGGCTTGCGGCCGAAGTTTGCCCGTACCCCCGGACGGCCACACATCCGATCGCGTGAGGTAGCCTTGCTCAAATCTCTAACGCCCTCTCTTGTCGCAATGTTTCTGGCCGGCATCCCGGTCTTTGCGCAGACGCCTGCCACGCCCGCGAAATCAACTGCGCCGCAACAGCACGGCATCGCTGTCCAATATATGGACCGCTCGGTCGTCCCCGGTGACAACTTTTATGAGTATGCGAACGGAAACTGGATCAAGCAGGCCGTCATTCCCCCGGACCGTGCCGGGACCGGGGTCTTCATGCTCCTGTTCAACCAGAGCAACAAGCGCACGGCCGCGTTGATTCAGGAAGCAGCACACGCCAATGCGCCGGCGGATACGAACCGCGGCCGTATCGCCAACCTCTACAACTCCTACATGAATACGGCGGCGGTTGAGGCGAAAGGCATGACGCCGATAACGCCGCAGCTGAAAAAGATTGCGGCGATCCGGAACAAAAAGGAGTTGGCGCGAGCGCTGGGCGAATCCTTACGCGCCGATGTCGATCCGCTGAACAACACGAACTTCCATACGGAAAACATCTTCGGCCTGTGGGTGGCGCCGGGGTTCCGGGACTCTGCCCACTACGCGCCGTATCTGCTGGAGGACGGACTGGTGCTGCCGACGCGCGCCTACTACCTGAGCGACAACGCGCACATGCAGCAGATTCGCAGCGCCTATCACGATCACGTCGTCGCCATGCTGAAGCTGGCGAACGTCAGTGATCCGGAGATGCGCGCCACTCGAATTCTGGCGCTCGAGAAGGCCATCGCCCAGACGCACCTGAGCCTGGCGGAGAACGAGGATGTCCACAAGGCGAACAACCTTTGGACGCGCAGCGACTTTACGGCCAAGGCTCCGGGCCTGGACTGGGCCACATTCTTCAAAGCCGCGGGCCTGGCCAATCAGCAGCAGTTTTATGTCTGGCAACCGACAGCCTTCACGGGTGAGTCTGCGCTGGTCGCTTCCACGCCGCTCGATACCTGGAAGGACTGGCTGACCTTTCACATGCTGGAAGAATACGGTTCAGTGCTGCCGAAAGCCGTGGCCGACGAGGAGTTCAACTTCTTCGGAAAGACGCTATACGGCGTGCCGCAGCAGTCACCGCGCTGGGAGCGGGGCGTTGGGGTGGTGAATACGTATCTCGGAGACGCCGTCGGCCAGATCTATGCGCAGAAATATTTTCCGCCGGAAGCCAAGGCGGAAGCACAGGCGATGGTCGCCAATATCATCGCCGCATTTCGCCAGCGCATTGAGCGGCTGCAGTGGATGAACCCGGCAACCAAGGCGGAGGCGGAAGCGAAGTTGAGCACGCTCTATGTCGGCGTGGGATATCCGGAGACATGGAAGAGCTACACAGGGTACACGGTCAAGCCGGACTCACTGTTCGGCAACATCTGGCGCGGCCGGCTGTTCCGGTATCAGCAGCAGGTGGGCCGGGTGGGCGGAAACGTGGACCGGCGTGAGTGGTCCATGGAGCCGCAGACTGTGAACGCTGTGAACCTCCCGCTGCAGAACGCGCTGAATTTTCCCGCCGCCATCCTGCAGCCGCCATTTTTCGATCCCAAGGCGCCAGCTGCGTCCAATTATGGAGCGATCGGATCTGTAATCGGACATGAGATCAGCCATACGTTTGACACCGAGGGGAGCACGTTTGACTCCAAGGGTGCGCTGCGCGACTGGTGGACGCCGCAAGACCTGGCCCACTTCAACGCAGCGACGGCGAAGCTGGCGGCACAGTATGACACCTACCAGCCCTTCCCGGATTTGCACGTCAACGGCAAGCAGACGCTGGCGGAGGACATTGCTGACGTTGCCGGTATCGCCGCGGCCTATGACGGCTACCATGCTTCCCTGAAGGGAGCAGCCGCACCGGCCGTGCAGGGGTTCAGCGGCGATCAGCAGTTCTTCATCGCCTTTGCGCAGAACTGGGCGAGCAAGGAGCGGCCGGCGGCCCTCCGGCAGCAGGTCCTGACAGATCCGCATGCCCCCGCGCAGTACCGCGCCGACACGGTACGCAACATCGATGCATGGTATAGCGCTTTTAATGTCAAACCGGGCCAAACGCTATACCTTACGCCGGAAAACCGTGTACGCATCTGGTAGATGCCGGTCGCTGGTATGCAACTTCAGACGCCCCGGGGGAATCCCATTTTTGGGAAATACAGGAGGTTCTCTCGATGAATCGTCTTTGGAATAGCTGTGGATGGATGCGTAGCGGGCTGGCGTTCCTGCTGCTCGCAGGGGTCGGATTTGCGGGGAATGCCCGCATGGCACAGGCGCAGTCGCGTGTCAGCGACCATGATGTGCGCGGGTATATGCACAACTTGACGCAGGACGCCCAAGCCATGAAGCCAAAGTTTGACGCCGCCGTGAAGAAAAGCTCGGTGCGCAAGACCAGCAAGGCAAAGGATGCGCGCCAGACCATGGCCGACTTTGTACGGCAAACCAAAGCGATGGAGAAGTCTTTCAACAAGACCAAGAATGGGGCAGATTCTTTAAAGACTGTGATGGCTTCCGCGCAGCAGGTGGACACGCTGGTCAACTCCCTGCAAATGGGGCCCGATGTGGTGACGCAGTGGCAGAAGGTGCGCGCGGACCTGCATCAGCTTGCCTTGGCGTACAACGTGCCGGATGCGATGGCTAGTCTGCAGCGGCCGCACGTTCGCATTGCCGCGTAAACGCTAGGACTATCTCGGCAGCTCTGGAATAAAGCGGTATCCGACGCCGCGCACCGTCTGCAGATGAACAGGGTGCGCGGGGTCATCTTCCAGGTATCGCCGCAGCCGCACAATAAAGTTGTCGATGGCGCGGGTATCGGTATCTTCATGCAGATGCCACACCGCCTCTAAAATTTCGCTGCGGGAGATGGCGCGCTCGGGATTGCGCACCAGGTGCCGCAGCAGCTCGGCTTCCATCAGCGTCAGGCGAATCTGACGGCCGCCAGCGTGCAGCTCCAGCCGTGAGAAATCGAGCGTCTTGTCACGGAAGCGATAAATTTCCTCTGCAGGGGCAGGCTGTCCGGGCGCCTGCGGCTGCAGCCACCGGGTACGGCGCAACAGCCCGTGCAGTCGCGCCAGCAGAATGGAAAGATCGAAAGGCTTCGGCAGATAGTCATCGGCACCTGCCTCGAATCCCTCCAGCACATCCTCGGCGCGGCCGCGGGCGGTCAGCATAAGAATTGGCGTGTAAATATGGGCCGCACGCAGGGCGCGGGCTACGCTAAATCCGTCCTCACCCGGCAGCATAATGTCGAGCACGATCGCGTCAAAGGGCTCGCGGCGGTTTAGCAGCAGCTCCAGTGCCTGTTCGGCGTCCGATGCGACCTGCGCCAGGTGTCCCTCGGCCTGCAAGTTAAACAGCAGCCCTTCGGCCAGGTGGGTCTCATCTTCTACGATGAGGATTCGTGCGGACTGCGGTTGCACGTTGACGGGCGGCACTTCGCGGGTGGTCATCGGTTCCTTCAACCCTTAGAAATGGAGGATGCGAGGCAGTTGCAGGGTAATGGTTGCGCCGCGGCCTTCGCCTTCACTATAGGCTGTGGCATCCCCCCCATGCTGGCGGGCAATGGTGCGCACAAGAAACAGACCCAGCCCTGTTCCTTTGGACCGTAGGACGGCCATGCTGGGTGCGCGATAAAAGCGGCGAAAGATTCTCTTGAGATGCGCCCGCGAGATTCCGATGCCATTATCCGAGACGCGAACGACGACCCATGCATCATGTTCCACGCAAATTTCAACGCGGATGCGAGGGTCTTTCGGGGAATACTTCACGGCATTGTCGAGCACGTTGGTGATGGCAGCGCGCAGATCTTCCGGGTTTCCCAGAACCAGCGTGGACAGCTTTCCCGTGTCGCGTGTAATGGTCAGCGCTTCTGGTGGCAGATGGTTCCGCAGGATCAACACGGCTACGCACTCTTCGACCATCTGCTCAATATTCACCTGCAGGTTGATATCATCGGCGCCGCGCTGGCCCACTTCACCAGCCTTCAGCACCTGCTCCACCGTGGCCAACAGGCGGTCACTGTCGGCGAGCATCACTTTATAGAACTCCTGGCGCTTCTCCTCTGACAGTTCCCGGCGCTGCAGTGTTTCCAAGTAGAGCCGGATTGAGGCGATGGGAGTCTTCAGCTCGTGCGTGACAGCATTCAGAAAGCTGTCATGCCGTTCATTCCGGCGAATCTCCCGGACCAGAAAGATGGTGTTGAGCACCACCCCGGCGATGAGCATACAGAAGAAGATGACGCCGAGGACGAGCGGAACAATTGCATGCCAGTTGAGGATGACCCAGCGGACATTGAGCGCAATGGCCAAAGCAACCAGGCAGGCGCCCAGTGTGATGAAGAACGCCTTGGTGCCGCTTCGGCGGGTAATTTGCATGGCGGAGTTGCGAGGCGCAGCAAAAACGCCTGACGGCAGTATAGCCGTCAGGCGTGGATGCGGACGTGCCGGGAAGGGATCAGGCCGTGGTGCCGGCGGGGCGAGGATCGGCGGGATCAAACTGAGCGATCTTTACCTGCCGCGCCAGGCCGAGCTTCTGCATCAGCCAGATGCCGTAGTAGTTGATGTCAAACTCATACCACGCCAGTCCGTGACGCGCGGAAACAGGATGCGCGTGATGGTTGTTGTGCCAGCCTTCGCCGCCGGTCAGCAGCGCAACCCACCAGCTGTTGCGGGAGTCGTCGCGCGTTTGAAAGCGCCGCGAACCCCACTTGTGCGTGGCGGAGTTGACCAGCCATGTGGCGTGCAGCCCGACGGTGACGCGAAGAAAAATACCCCACAGGACCCACGGCAGGCCGCCGATGGCGAGCAGGATCAGCCCTTCGATGACCAGAGGAACCCAGTGATACTTGCTCAGGATGACGTAGAAGAGGTGCTTGGCGAGATCGGGCGCGTAGCGCGCCAGCAGGGCAGTCTCGGTATGGAGCGCTTTGCCTTTCAGAATCCAGCCGGCATGCGCCCACCAGGTACCCTCTGTCGGCGTGTGCGGATCCCCGACATGGTCGCTGTGCTGGTGATGCACGCGATGCGTCGCTACCCAGAAAATCGGTCCACCTTCGAGCGCCGTGGTTGCGCAGACCGCCAGCACATACTCCAGCCAGCGCGGCACTTTGTAGCCACGATGGGTCAGCAGGCGGTGATAGCACATTCCGATGCCAACGTTGATGGCAAGAAAATAGGTGACGGCAAAAACTGCCAGGGCGCTCCAGCTGAAGTAGAAAAATGCAGCGATGGCGCCGATGTGAAAGATGGCCAGGAAGATGGTGGTCGTCCAGGTAATGCCACTGTCCTGGGTGGCGCGGCCCAGCACGGGCACGGCGCTCTTAGCGCGCGGCGGCTCGGGCACGGCAACGGGCACGGCGACCGGCACGCCGACGAAGGAGGCTTCCTCGGTGGCGATCGCTGCGGGTGTCAGGTTAAGGGTGGGGGTGGATTCGTCCGCAGTTTGGAGCGATGAGGGGGTCAACAGAACACCTCGGAGGAAATTCAGCGACTGGGCTGTTGACTTCAAGGCTAGCAGCGGGAGCGAGCGGCTTCTGTAAGACTTTTGTAATTACGGGCGGTCCTACTCCGCAAAATCAACCTCGACCGGCTGTGGAATGATGCCGCGCTCGTGGCCCATCTGGAGCAGCTTTCGTATGGCGTTGCGGCCCTCGGGCTTGTAATCCATCGTGCGCTCATTCACATACATCCCGACAAACTTGTTAGCCGAGGGCGTGTCCAGATCGCGCGCATATTGCATGGCGTGCTCCAGCGCTTCCTCGCGATGATCCAGGGCGTAGCGGATGCTGTCGCGCAGCGCCTGGTTCATCATGCGATGCACGTCTGCGCCGAGACTTCTGCGGATGGCGTTCCCGCCCAGAGGCAAGGGCAGGCCCGTCTCCTGCCGCCACCACGTACCCATGTCCAGAATGCAATGCAGGCCGTCGCGGCCATAGGTGAGCTGCCCCTCGTGAATGATCAGGCCGGCGGCATATTTGCCAGCGAGAACCTGCGGAATGATCTGGTCAAAAGGTACGACGGCGGTTGAGACACCGGGCATGGCCATCTGCAACGTTAAATTGGCCGTTGTCAGCGTTCCGGGAATGGCGATGGTCTCGCGTTTCACTTCGTCCAGGGTCATCGGCTTGCGCGCGACGATCATAGGGCCGTAGCCCTCGCCTACGCTGCCGCCGCAGGGCATCAGCGCATAGTCCTTCTGGATGTAGGGATAGGCGTGGAAGGAGATTGCGGTCACGTCGTAAACGCCGCCGTTCATCGCCTTCTGGTTCAGGGTTTCAATATCCGTCAGCATGTGGACAAAACGGTAGCCGGGGACGGTCACCTTATCCTTGGCGAGCGCGTAAAACATGAAGGCATCGTCGGAGTCCGGGCTGTGGGCGATCGTAATTTCGCGCACGGCGGTGGCGTCGGCGCGGTCTGTTTCAAGAATGCGAACCATTCATAGCTCCCGCTACCAGAGTAAAGCAGCGGCGGGCGATGATCCAAAAGCTACGCGACGTGCCGCGCCCGGACGGTCGAGCTGCGATGCAGCTCCTTCTGCGTGCGGATGAGCACCCAGGCGGAGACGCCGAGCACCGCGCACTCAAACGCGCAGGTAAAGAAACGCCGCGACGTAGAGGCCAACCGTGGCTTGGTGGCGGCCACCACATCCGGCTCCGGCTCGACCGCAGCCAGGGGAACGACAGGCAGCGAGTCCGCAGTGGCCTCGAACGCCAGAAACTGCGTCCGCGGAACATCCGCAGGCGGGGCTGGAGCGATCTCGGCCTCGACTGGCGGAGCCGGGGCGATGACGGCTGAGTTGTCGGCAAAGGTGGCGGATACAGTATCCGCAGGCTCTTCGAGTTCCCAGTCGAGGCTGGCTGGCGCGGCCATGGTGGAGATCGAACCGACGCCGATTGAAGTCCCGGCGATCGGCGAAGCATGGAGGATCCGGCGCGCCGTCGACAAAAGGGCGATGCAAAGGACGGAAACGGCGATCATTGCAGCGACGTAAAGAATCTGCATTGCTATCACCTGAAACAGGGGAGTTGAAAAGAGTTAAGTGCAGCTATCATAGCAAACGGATGCCAATTTGGAACCAGGGATTTCAGGAGAATCCAGGCGGATAGTGGGGTGGCTGAGCCAGGATGCGCCGGCGCGGCCCTTCCGGCGACCCTGCAACCGGCCGGCGCTTGCGGCCAGGGCGGCATATTTACTCTGGATTTACTTCCGCCTGGGCGTTTGCGGCCAGCCAGCGGAGATACTCTGCCGAGCCACCCACCACGGGAAGCACCAGAAACTCCGGCAGTTGGTAGGGATGCCGGGCCAGCAGCCAGTTCCGCAGTTCGGCGACACGGCTTTCGGTGGTCTTGATCCACAACACCGACTCGGCGGCTGATTCCACCGCGCCCTGCCAGCGGTAGAACGACTGCACGCCCTCCAGCACCTGCACGCAGGCCGCAAGGCGCATCTCAATCATTTCGCGGGCCAGCGCTCGCGAGGCTTCAACGTCGTTCAGCGCCGTCATGACCACGCAGGCGGTTTCCATACCGTTTACTGTAGTCGCAGCCGGGCCTGGTAGCTCCCGCGGCCTGGCTCATTCGTTATTCTGGAGCGGGGAAAATTAGCGATGCCGACTGAAATTCATTTTGGAACCTCCGGGTGGCGAGCCATCGTCGCCGACGAATTCACCATCCCGAATATTCGCCGGGCTGTCACCGGAATCGCCCGCTATGTAGCGGCCCAGCCCGGCGGGCACAAAGTACTCGTTGGCCGGGATCCGCGCTTTCTGGGCGAAGCATTCGTGGCCGAAGCCGCGCGCATTCTGGCGGCCAACGGGTGTACCCCAGTGGTAATTCCGGAAGCCGCCCCGACACCCGCCATCGCGTATGCCGTGCGTCGGCAAAAGACCGCGGGCGCCATCAACTTTACGGCGTCGCACAATCCGCCCGAATACAACGGCATCAAATTTTCAACGCCCGACGGCGCACCCGCACTGCCGGAGGTTACGCGGCAGATTGAAGCCAACATCCGGGAGTTGGGGGAGGTGCCAGCCCCGCAGTCCGGGGAAGACAAGTTCGCCACCACCGACGTGAAGCTCGATTACCTGAAGCGTCTGGCCGAGCTGGTCGATCTGCCATCCATCGCCAAAGCAAAGCTGGGCCTTGTGGTTGATCCTTTCTGGGGAGCGGGACGCGGATATG
>JAJZCP010000227.1 GCA_021846065.1 Acidobacteriota bacterium | reverse complement strand
CGGCGCGGGCACGGCGTGGAAATTCCCTGGATCGGAATGATCCTTCAGCCTTTGTCGGCTACGCACGCGAATCGACCCTTCATGCTTGGCGATAATCTCCGAACTGACCCACAGTCCCAGCCCCGTTCCCGTCACTTCCTTGGTCGTGAAAAACGCTTCAAAGATATGCTTCCGCGCCTCCGGAGCTATTCCGCTGCCCGTATCCGCCACGGTAAATAGAATTCCGTCGCGCTCCGGATTGCGTATGTCCGTTGTCCGTCGCGCGCGCACAATCAGCCGCCCGCCGTCCGGCATCGAGTCGATCGCGTTCCCGATCAGGTTGGCAAAGACCTGTCGAATCTCGCCCGCAAAGCAGTGCAGGTCCATCTCCGGGTCATACCGCTTCTCCACGTGTATGCCCCTGTGCTGCAACCGCACTTGATGCAGGCTCAGTACCGAATCCACCAGTTCGCTCAGCTTCGCCCGCGCGGCCTGTGTCGATTGCCGATAGAAGCGCAGCGTCTGCTGCGTGATCTCCGCCACGCGTTTCACTTCATGCTCGGCCATCTGCACCCAGCCCAGCGCAGGCTCCTGCAACCCGGCGTGGTTGCTCATCAGATACAGCAGGTTCGTGATCGCCTCCAGGGGATTGTTGATCTCATGCGCAATCGAAGCCGCCAGACGGCCCGTTGCCGCCAGCTTTTCCGTCTTCCGCAGCGCCTCTTCGCTGCGTTTGCGGTCCGTAGCGTCCAGCACAATCAGGCCCACCCAGCGCACCTGCTGCTGCAACGTCCGGATCGGATACGCATTCGCAATCCATGTCCAGTTCCACGCCGTGCCCGCGCCGCTCAGCTCAATATCCCGGATCGGGCGATCCTCTTCAAAGACGCGCTCAATGGTCGTCTTCAGTTGCGCCGCCGCCGCTTCCGGCAAGACCTCGGCCAGCGTCCGCCCCAGATGGCGGCTCATCGTCCCTTCCGTCATCTCCGCAAAGATGCGATTCACGCGGACAAACCGCGCATGCCGATCAAAAAACGCAAATCCGATGGGCGCATTCGCCAGCATCGAGTCCAGCAGCGAAAGCGTATCGCTCAGCCCGGCGCGCTGCTCCTCGATCGAGGCCACCATCCGGTTGAATGCCTCAATCAGGTCGCCAATCTCGTTGTGGACCAGCACCGGCAGGGGAAAGTTGGTCGGCGTCTCCGGCGTCTGCATCAGAGCCTGCGTCCCGTCGTGCAACACTCCCAGCGGACGCGTAATCGAGCGCGCCATCGCCAGAACCAGCACAATCGATGCCGCAATCCAGATGATCCCAAAGACCACTGCCGAGTGCAGCATCAAATCCAGTTGCTGGTTGTCCCACACTCGGTCGCTATGTACCCACGCATAGCCATACAAACGCCCCTCATGGTGGATCGCCGCTACGCTCTCCCACTCATTCGGCCCGGTGGAAAAGACCACAGGCGTGTCTCCCGTCACACGCCGCATCTGCGTCAGCTCCTGATCGCGCAGATTCTCTTCCACCGGCTTGTCTGCCGTATTGTTGGCTGCAAACAGAATCTTCCCATCTGCATCCGTCACAATCGAAGAAGCCACGCTGGGCGACTTTGCCATAATGTCCACAGAAAGTCCCACCAGGTCCGGGCGACGGTCGTCCAGCGCTTCTTCCGCCTCAAACGCCGCGATATTCGCCTGATGCACCAGCCGCTGCTCCACCCGGCTGATAATCTCCTCGTGCTGCTTCCGCACCATCACCCACGCAAACAGCAGCAGGCTCAGCACCTCCAGCGAAACCACGCCGACCAGCAGTTGAAACGAGATGGATCGCAGTCTTGCTCTCAGCTTCACGCTTCACTCTCCTGTGCCCCAGCGCGCCAGCCGCGCCGCCAGGTCGCGCGCAATCACACCGCCGTGAAAACGCCCATTTTCAATGAATATCTCATTCGTGCGCGCTCCGGCCACAATCACCCCTGCCAGATAAATCCCCGGCACATTGCTCTCCAGCGTCTCTGCATTGCACACCGGAAGTCGATCCTTACCCTCGGAACGAACTCCCAGGCTCGTCAGAAACTCAAAGTCCGGATGATATCCCGTCAGCGCAAAGACAAAGTCGTTCTTCAGCGCCAGTTCGCCGTGCGGCGTCTCCAGACGCACCTCGTCCAGACCGATCTCCACCACGCGTGACTCGAAGTACGCCTGCACCTCGCCGTTTTTGATCCGATTCTCGATGTCCGGCTTGATCCAGTACTTCACGTGGCTGTGAATCCCCGGCCCGCGATGCACCAGCGTCACACGCGCGCCGTGTCGCCACAACTCCAGCGCCGCAATCGCCGCCGAGTTCTTCCCGCCAATCACCACCACATCCAGCCCCGAATACGGGTGCGGATCATCGTAGTAGTGATGCACCTTCGTCAGATCCTCGCCCGGAATCCCCAGCCGATTCGGCAGATCGTAGTAGCCTGTCGCCACAATCAGCTTCCGGGCCTTCAGATGGCTCTCTCGCTCAAACCGATCCCGCAGCGCCACGTCGAACGCGCCATCGGCACCTGTCACGCGCTCCACGCGCTGATACTGCCGCACATCCAGCCGATAATGCGCTGCCACCTGCCGGTAATATTGCAACGCCTCATCCCGCGTCGGCTTCTGGTGCGGACTCGGAAACGGAATGTCGCCAATCTCCAGCAACTCTGGCGTCGTGAAAAACGTCATGTGCGCAGGATAATGAAAGAGCGAGTTGCACAGGCAGCCCTTGTCCGCCAGCGCCACGCGGAAACCTGCTCGCTGCGCATCGATGGCGCAGGCCAGCCCGGTCGGCCCGGCACCAATCACCAGCACGTCCAACATGTCCAGCACGTCCAGCCGCTCCGGCTGATTCAACTGCTCTGCTTGATGCAACCGCTCTGCCAGCCGCTGCCCGCCTGCCTCCGAGCCATTCTTCGCTTTCTGCTCCCGCCCTGAGACTTCCGCTATCGCCACGCGCGCTCCCCCGTCTTCAGCCTTCAGTCTCCAGCTTAGGCCAAAATCCCGCTCCCGTCCTCCTGCTCCTGCGCTTTCGCCTTCCCTCAAGCCTTTGCCGTTGCCTTTCTTGTTGCCCTTCCCGCAGGGAATCTGCTGTTGCCCTCATTCCGGAAGCAAACCCACTCTTCGCCGACATGTCCCCTTGACTTCCGCTCCCGACCCGCGCTATGTTCGTTCCAGTTTGCTCTTGCGGTTCCTTTCCGCCTGCTGATGCAAGAGGATGCACGGTATCCATTTCTCAGGCAAATCTGAGTTCCGCAGTAAGCGGTTTTCTTTGCCCTGG
>JAJZCP010000226.1 GCA_021846065.1 Acidobacteriota bacterium | reverse complement strand
CGTGGTACCGGAGCCGATGGACTGCATCTGGTAGGCGTCAGGAATCACCATCACGTACCAGCCGCCGTTGGGCGAATAGCTGTGCGCGATCAGCTGGCCAAATTCGGTGGGCGGAATGCCCGGCTGCAGCGATGCCATCTGCAGCCGCGTGTAGGAGCGGAATACCCGCGGCGTTGGATCGACGCGCGCTGGCGAGGGTTTTACGTCGGCATCCCGCACGTGGGCCGCACCTGGTTGTGAGGTTGCGATCGCGTCGGGAAGCGCATCCTGAATGGCGCGCTCGCCCTCCTGCTCGTTGATGCCGGCATGCTCAAACATCGGCTGGTTCAGCGAGATGTACGGCAGCTCCTGGTGAGGGAGCAGATATTCAAGGTGCTGGCCTGGTGAAAAGCGGTTGTTCATCGCGGTATTCAGCGCAGCCAGCAGCGCCTTGACGTTGATGGTGGCAGCGGGCAGGCCAAGCTGCCGGGCAGTCAGCGGCAGCGGAGCTACGCCATGATCGGCGCTGAAAGCAATCCACGTATCGTGCAGGCCGCCGGGAACGTTCTTGTCAATCCAGCGGAAGAACTGATCGAGATCCACATCCAGCGCATCCACCAGCTGGCGCTGCTCGGGAGCGTCAGGCCCCACTCGGTGGCCCAGAATATCTGTTGATGAGATGCTGATCGTCAGCACATCCGTTACGGATCCCGAGCCCAGCTTTTCGCCCGTAATGAGCGCCTCCGCAAAGGCTAGTTCGTATTGGATCGCCTGATCGGTACCGCCAACAGCGTTGAAAAAGTTTGAATTCGGATCTACCCCGGCTGCATTGCGCGCCTGAACGGCAGCTCCGCCCAGGTTGAACGCCGTCGCCCAGTCTGGGAGCTGGCGCATGTAGTAGGTGGACGTGATGAACGCGCCACTCTGCGGATCGATCCAGAAGGCGCCGTTGGCCGCGTGACCGGCCGTCAAAATCGCCGCACGATCCTTCAAAGAGACGCCGTAGAGTTTCGCCTCGCCTTTGGTCGCCAGTCGAACCTCATCCCCAAAGGTGCTGGCGAGCAGATTGCGCGGGGAAGCGCCTTCGCGGTCTTTCCGCGGGCTATCGGAAGGCAGACCCACGAGCGTGTACCTGGGATCTTCGACAGAGGTGACGGGCCGCTGCGCGTTGCGGCTGAGGTCCCACCATTGATTGCTGGCAATGCCGTGGCCATCTGTATACGCGCCGGTGGCCAGCGTTGAATGGCCGGCTGCGGTGATCAGGTTGGCGTAATCGTAATAGCAATCTGGGAAAAATGCGCCGTGGTCGAGGAAAAGATTGAAGCCCTGATCTTTGAAGTCCTCGCGATAGCGCTCCAGGTAGTCCTCGCGGAACTGATCGGCAACCAGAAGGACCACAAGTTTGGGATGCCCATCGTAGGCGCTCGCAAAACAGCGCGCAGAGGAGAGAACCGGAACCACCGCAAACAGCAAGCAACACAAGAAACGTTTCAACATGAACACATCCTGCCAGGATTATTGCAGCGAAGCGCCATCTGCTTCATGGTATCAAGCCAGGCCCGCACCGTTGCTTTGGTAGACTCATCCCGAAAATGGCAGAGTACACTCCTTCAGCATCCAGCAACCTGGTGCGCCGCATGGCGCTGTTTTTAGGATGCGCCATGCTGTTTGAAGTTTTGATGATCGCGGCTGTTCCGCGTTTCCGGGGCTGGAGCATTCTGCATACAGCCAGGGAATGCGAAGCCGGGCGCCTGCTGGCCGATTCATGGTCATACATGGCGAAGGCCGATGCGGCGCTGCGCCGCAACTCCGCACATCTCTATGAGCGCGCATTTTTTGCGCATCATATTCGCTTCATCTATCCACCCGTATCGCTCCTGCTGTTCCGCTTCTGGCAGTCGGCTGGCCGCGTTGGTGTAACCCCATTTACGTGGCTGAAAATCACACTCTACCTCTGCTTCTTCGGGACGTGGCTGGTCGCGTCTGAATATTTCTTCGCGGCGGCTTCGGCTGCGAGCATGGAATTGAGCCGGAGTCAGCGCGGGTTGGTACGACTGATTCTGGCGGCGTTGGTGGTGACGTTTCTCCCTCTGATCAACGCGCTGTTTCTTGGCCAGGTCCAGACCATCATCAATTTTCTCGCGATGGCCAGCGTTCTCCTGTGGTGGAATCGCCGGCGCGCCATCCCCGGCGTTTTGCTGGGGCTCTGCTGCTGGCTCAAGCCGCAAATGGCGCTGTTTCTGCTCTGGGGGCTGCTGCGGCGGCAGTGGAGTTTCGTGGTCTCTCTCGCGATCGTATTAGCGGCAGGGGTTCGCATTTCGATCGCTGTCTTCGGACTGCACAACACGCTGGAATACGGAGCTGTGCTGCGCTACCTGAGCCTGCGCGGCGACTCGCTGTTCACGAACCAGTCGTTGAATGGTCTGCTGCACCGGCTCATGCACGTTGGCTCTGCTGCAAACGCGAATCGCGGATATCCGCCATTCAATCGCACGATTTGGCTGGCTACGTGGATCTCTTCCGCAATCCTGATCGGGGTTGCGCTCATGGTGCCTCCGCTTCGTCGGATCGAAGCCAGCACAACCGACTTCCTGATCTTTGCGATGGCGACTGTGATGGCCTCACCGATTGCGTGGGAGCATCACTATGGCGTCTTCTTCCTCGCCTTTCTGCTGCTCATGCCGCAGGCGCTGCTCCGCTGGAGTAGATTTTTCCTGCTGCTTGGCCTGTACCTCCTGATGTCCGGCACGTGGGCTCCGCTGCCAAAGCTTCTCTTGCTCACGCCCTGGACATTCACCATCTCGCATCTCTACTACGGCGCATTGGGAATCTTCGCCTGGCTGCTGGTTGCGCCGCCCCGACCGCAGCGGAAGGCTGCCTTATCCCGCGTTGACAGCATCGAAACTGTGAGCCGGATAGGCCGTTTATCCTGAAGGAAGCGGGAGAATGAGCCGTGCCAGGGTCTCGATCGAAAAAGCCATCCAGTCGTCCCGCGCCCAGAATTCCCGGCACGATTGCTGGTCAAACCACCTCTCAAGCGCAGGACATACCCGGCGCCGATTCGGTGCTGGCGCTGTTTCATCCGATTACGGCTGCGTGGTTGCGGGCCGTCTTCGAAGCGCCGACGCTGCCGCAGCGCATGGGATGGCCCGCCATTGCCCGCGGGGAATCCACACTGATCCTGGCACCCACCGGAAGCGGCAAAACGCTCTCCGCCTTTCTCTGGTGCATCGACCGGCTCATGCTGCATCCGCCGCCAACGGCGGAGCGCGGATGCCGCGTCATTTACATCAGCCCGCTCAAAGCGCTGGCTGTCGATATCGAG
>JAJZCP010000225.1 GCA_021846065.1 Acidobacteriota bacterium | reverse complement strand
GGACCACGTGTGCGTTCGTTGGGAAATGGTTTCGTTTTCCAGGGCAGACAAAACGAGCCAAAAAAGGTGAATGCGGATCGTGAGATGACGGGCGCCATCTCTCCCTATAGGCAACGGAGTTTTTCCTTCCGAAGCGTCAGAGATGATCCTTGATTGTTTGGCAGCCCGGCGACACCGGCGTTCGCTGCGGATTTCTCGATTAAGCCCATGCACTTCGAGCTAAAACTACACCGGAAACAGGGCTTCTGAAATCAACAAAAAGGTTGACCCGATGAGTATAACGCAGCGATTTGATTGTTCGGCGTTTATTCGCTCAGTAAAGGATCATCGAAGATGGCGGGCCACTTAGAGCTTCGCCCCCGTGCGGCCGCTCCAGGCGGATGAAGCAGCCGTCCCAAAGCCCCGGCTCGTTAAATCGCGATCCAGCCGGCACGAATGGCCAGCAGCGAAACCGTGCCGATCGCGATCCACAGCAGCACGCCCTGCACCAGCGGGCGAACGCCAACCCGGCGCAGCGTCTCGCGCGAAAGTCCCGTGCCGATGAGAAACAGCGTGACCGTCAGACCCTGCTCGCCCAGATGACTGAGCGATTTGTACAGGTGATTCTGCAGCGGGATGTAGCTGCTGATGGCCACCGCGCCGACAAAATACACGATGAACCAGGGAAGTTTGACGCGCGCTTTGCTGCGCGTGACCAGTGCTGTTCCAAGTGCCAGCGGGACAATCCACAATGCCCGCGCCAGCTTGACGGTGGTGCCGATGGCCAGGGCGACCGGCCCGTACTTTGCCGCAGCGCCTACGACGGAGCTTGTGTCATGGATGGCCAGCGCCGCCCACAGGCCGAACTGCGGCTGCGTCATGTGCAGTGCGTAGCCGATCAGCGGAAACAGGAGCAGCGCGATGGAGTTGAGCGTGAAGACGGTGCCCATCGAAACCGCGACATCTTCATCGCTGGCGCTGGTGATGGGCGCCATGGCGGCAATGGCGCTACCGCCGCAGATGGCTGTGCCGCAGGTGATGAGCAGTGAGGCATTTTTGCTGACGCCCATCAGGCGCCCGACGATCAGCCCCAGCAGCATGACGGAGGTGATGCTGATGGCGGTGTAAAGAAACCCGGACCGGCCGGCATGCACAACCTCCCGCAGCTTCATGCCGAAGCCAAGCAGCACGACGGAGGCCTGCAGCAGGAAGCGGGAGAGGCTGCGCGTCTCGACGGTGTATGGGTGTGCGACCGACAGGCCGTAGATCAGGCCGCCCAGCAGAGCGATGGGTGGCGACACCAGACCACTGGCCGCCAGAATGATACAGAGGAAGAAGATATTTTTTGAGCGCAATGGAACGTCCCCAGCCATAGTCTCAGGGGCGTGCGGTCCGCGCGTCCAAGCAGAAATGCGAATGCGGTATGAGGGAAAGTTATCAGCGCGCCGTCGAACGGCGGCGCGGCTTTACGGGCTGGGCCTGCGCGGCTGCCGCCTGCTCCAGCAGAAAGCGCCGGAAGGCGCCCGCGTTGCCGCCGGGTTCTGGTCCTGACGGACAGGCGAGCGAAAACATGCGATCAAGCTCCAGGCCATGTACGCGCGCGGGCCGCAGTGCGCCAAGCGCCAACTGGTTGCGCACGGCCCAGCGGGAAACAAACGTGACACCCAGGCCGGCCTCGACGGCGCTCAGCAGCCCCTCGGTCGAGTCAAATTCAAACGCGATGTTGAGTTGTTTGCGGTGCACCCCCACCCTGGCCAACGCGCTCTCCACGACGCGGCGCGAGCCGGAGCCCAGCTCGCGCATCAAAAGTGGCGCCTGCTGAATTTCAGCCGGGGTGATCTCGCGGTCCGCCCACTCGTGGCTTGCCGGAACCACCAGCAGCATTTCGTCACGCATGAAAGGTTCTACGCGAACATCTTTCCGCATGGGCGGCCCTTCGATCAGCGCAAGATCGGCCCGCCGCGCAGCAACGGCGTCGAGAATCTCGTCCGTGTTGCCGCTAAGCGTACTGATACGAACCCGTGGGTACAGCTTGAGAAACGCAGCCATAATGCCGGGCAGCACATATTGCCCGACCGTTTGCGACGCGCCCAGCACCAGCGGCCCGCTCTGCCGCCCGACGATTGCGCCCAGGGCCGCAGCCGCTTCATCGGAGATCGCTTTCAGCTTTTCAGCGTACGGCAGCAGCACGTGGCCGGCCGGTGTCAGCGCAATGCGTCCACCACTGCGATCAAACAGAGGTACGCCGTATTCGTCTTCA
This sequence comes from Acidobacteriota bacterium, assembly GCA_021846065.1. The sequence goes on along the minus strand of JAJZCP010000225.1, from coordinate 1,069 downwards.
AGCGCCTTGATCTGCTGCGTGACGGCGGGCTGGGTCAGCAGCAGCTCCTCCGCCGCGCGGCTGAAGCTGAGGTGGTGCGCGACGGCGCGAAACACACGCAAGCGAAAATTTTCCACGCCCGGAGCCTCCGAAACGAACTCAGCCCTTTGCTGCCAGATGCGCGGCGCGCACATCGCTCGCTGTAAACAGTGCTTGAAACGGCGCATCCTCTGCGGCGGCTTCCACCGCGGCGCGTCCGCCCTGCTCTTCGCGGTCCACCAGGCAGAACACGCCAACGACCCGCATACCAGCGTCGCGGGCTGCCTGGATCGCCTGGATGGTGGAAGCACCCGTGGTGCAGACATCATCGACAATCACGACCGGCGCGTCCGGCTGACAGAAGCCTTCAATGCGGCGGCCGGTGCCATGAGACTTCTCGGCTTCGCGCACCAGAAAGCCATCGATTACCAGTGCAGTTGGGTTGGCGAGTCGCGCCCACGCACTGGCGGAGGCAGTGTTCGACACCAGCGGATCGGCACCCATGGTCAGACCGCCAATGGCCGCGGGCCGCAGGCCATGCTGCTGGATTGCATCATAAAGCGCGAGCCCGGCCAGCCGGCCGCCCTCCGCATTCAGCGTCGTGGTGCGGCAATCAATGTAATAGTCGCTGTGGCCGCCGGAAGACAGCGTGAAGCTGCCGAGCCGGAAAGACAGTTTCGCAATTAGACGAAGCAGCGCGGCGCGTGAGTCAATCGAATCGGACATCAATCAGCCTTGTATTCCCGCAGGAAATGGTTTGCAAATTCATTGAATGCCAAGCTTGCTCTGCATCTGCTCGAGCGTCAGGCCTTTCGTCTCCGGATAGATGGCCAGCACCAGAACAAACTGCAGCACCATCATGGCGGCGAAGAAGTAAAACGGGGACGCAGCATGCTGCAAGGCAATGATCGGGAAGATCCAGGAGATACCGACATTCACGAGCCAGCTGATCGCCGTCGCCAGGCTCTGTGCCTGCGTGCGGATACTGGTAGGCAGTACCTCGCCCAGAAACACCCACAGCACTGCGCCTTGCGAGATGGCAAACATTACG
>JAJZCP010000224.1 GCA_021846065.1 Acidobacteriota bacterium | reverse complement strand
GAGCGCTGCCTATCGCAAATATGGAGATCTGGGCGCAGCGGCGGAAGATCTGCTGCGCAGGCAGGCACCGGCTGGCGCTCCGTTGACCCTTGAAGAAATCCATCGCACCTTCCAGGATCTGGCCGCAACTGGCATGCAGAGCAGAAAGACCTCGATCCTGCACCGACTACTCAGCCCGCTGACTCCCATTGAAGCGAAATACTGCATCAAGCTGCTGCTGGGTGACATGCGCATCGGCGTGAAACAAAGCCTGGTCGAAGAAGCCGTCGCCGAAGCATGCGGGGAGCCTGTGGCAGACGTCCGGCGCGCTGAGACGATGCTGGGAGACATCGCGGCCGTCGTCGCACTGGCCTGGACGCATACGCTCTCCAATGCCCGCTTTCGAATGTTTCATCCACTAGGCTTCATGCTCGCCACGCCCGCCCCCGATGCCGATGAGGCCTTTGCGCGCTTTCTACCGGACGACGCCGGCACACCCACCGGCCAACTGGAAAATAAGTATGACGGCATGCGCGCCCAAATCCATTGCGGCGCGGCGCAGGAGCCAGGCCGGGTTCGCATCTTCAGCCGCACGCGCGACGATATTACGGCCAGCTTTCCTGAACTCGCCGAACGGTTTGCAATGGCTCCCGAGCCCGCTGTGCTCGACGGAGAAATCCTGGCTTGGGACCCGGTGGAGGCCCGCGCTCTGCCCTTCACCAGCCTGCAGCCGCGCATCGGCCGCAAGCGCGTGACGCCGAAGATGCTCGCGGAGACCTTCCTCGTGTTTGTCGCCTTCGATCTGCTCGCGCTGAATGAGAAACTCCTGCTGGAGCAATCGCTTCGGGAGCGGCGTACTCTGCTGGAGCGGTGGAGCGAGCGCATGCAGTTGGCTGCAGCGGCGAATCCGCGCTCCGTCCGGGCGGGTCAGCCAGAACTGTTCTCTGGCGACATGGCGGTAAGCGAACGCATCCCCCGCCTTCATTTGGCGCCCGCGCAGCCGGTGCAATCGGCCGCACAGATTGACGCCGCCTTTGATGCAGCGCAGCAAAGCGGCAATGAAGGCCTGATGCTGAAAGCGCTCGACTCCGTCTATGAGCCCGGACGGCGCGGCCTGGCGTGGGTCAAGCTGAAGCGCGAGCTTGCTACGCTGGATGTCGTCGTGACGGCCGTGGAATATGGCAACGGGCGACGCGCCACCGTTCTTAGCGATTACACCTTCGCGGTTCGCGACGGCGAGCAGCTCCTCAATGTCGGCAAAGCGTACTCAGGGCTGACGGACGCGGAAATTCTGGAGCTGACCCAGAATTTTCTGGCCAATCAGATCGGATCCCGAGGGGGACAAATTCTGGTCGAGCCAACGATTGTGCTGGAGGTCGCTTTCAATAACGTCATGCAGTCGGAGCGGCATGAGAGCGGCTTCGCGCTTCGCTTTCCACGCATCGTCCGCATCCGGCAGGACAAGCCTATCAAAGAGATCGACACCCTCGAACGCGTAGCGGAGCTGTTCCGCAATCAGCATAAGGGGGCGGCCGCTAATGCCCGTGGGAGTGCGAGTGCGCGTGATGATGGCCGATAACTTCCTCGCAGTCAACGGAATTCAGGCAGCCATCCTCGACGCCACACCCGGCAGAGTCTTTCTGTTCAAACTGAATCGTCGTGTGGTGAATGTGGAAGCGCTTGCGCAGTTCCCCGTTGATATTCGCCAGAATGCGCTGACTTTCCGAAGGAGGAATATCGGAGATTGTTACGTGGCATGCCAGAGCATTCACTTGTGAACCCAGACTCCACACATGCAAATCGTGAACGTCGCAGACACCCTGTACCTGACGCATGACCGACCGCAGCTCGGTCAGCTCCAGATGCGCCGGAGTACCTTCTAAAAGGATGTTCAGCGTTTCCCGGATGATCGACAGCGAAGACCAGAAGATCATGGCTGCGATCAGCAGAGAGAGCAGCGGATCAATCCACTGAATGCCCGTGATGGCGATGGCCAGACCGCCAGCAATAACCGCCGCCGTTGAGAGCGTGTCGCCCAGCATATGGATGAACACCGCTCGCAGATTCACATCGCGTCCCGCGCGCCATAGCATCCATGCAATCGCGCCGTTCATCACAACGCCCACAGCGGCGACGACCATCATGATTCGCGGCTGCACCGCAACCGGGTGCAACAGGCGGTGAACCGCCTCAATCCCCAACCAGATTGCAATGACGATCAGCGCCAGGCTATTGACGAAAGCAGCTAGCACACCGGCGCGACGGTAGCCGAACGTCTTCCGGTCGTCCGCCGGCTTGGCGTGCAGACGCACAGCCAGCAGTGACAGCACCAGCGCCAGCAGGTCAGAGGTGTTGTGCCCTGCTTCGGAGAGAAGCGCCAGGCTGTTAGCACGCAGGCCCGCCACAAACGTCAGCACAATATAGCCGAGCGTCAGAACAAGCGCGATGCGAAGAACCGCTCCGGTCCTGCCCTCGGGCGCTGCGTGAACGTGCATGCAGACAGTTTACTGCCGGCCCCACCGCTGAGGACTATTGTTATTGTTCCTGTTTAAATCCAGCTGATGCCTAGCCTGTCTGCGAGAATAGTCACGGAATGCCAGCAAACATTCTTCTCCTCGATTGCGATTCATCCGCAGGTCTGGAGTGCCTGCAGGCCTATGGAAGAATGGGCGCTGTCGTTGAGGCAGGAGCGAGCCGCGAGTGCGCTGCATTTTGCTCAAAATATGCCACTGTGGCGACTTTGCACCCCGCAAACTGCGAGGAATTAGCGGAATGGATCTCCCACCGTCACCAGGAACGGGGCTACGATCTGATCGTTCCCGCAACCGAACGGTCGCTGCTGTCATTTCTGACGCAGTCCATTTCACCCAGCGCGCTTCGACGCGCGGTCCTCGCCCCGGCGGAATCTTTGCGTATCGCCTTAGACAAGGAGCAGACCCGGCAATTTGCCGCGGCGCTTGGAGTTTTGACCCCACAAAACCGGATGGTGACTGCCGATAGCGAGCCACCCGTCGCTTTTCCAGTAGTGCTCAAGCCTGTCCACAGCCGGCGGGCGCATGCCACTGGCGTAGAGGCTTACGCTGTGACCATCGCGCGCGACTCGGCGGAGTGGCTGCACGCCATGCGCGTTACCTATGCCGCGATCCCGGTGCAGGAGCAGCAGTACGTCGCCGGAACGGGCATTGGCGTGGAGATGCTGTTCGAACACGGGGAACCACGCTGGCATTTCGTACATCGGCGGCTTCATGAAGTACCGCTGACAGGCGGAGCCAGTTCCTATCGCGAATCCCTCGCGCCCACCGTTGAAGTCATTGAACCCGCAAAGCGCCTTTTGCAGGGTTTG
>JAJZCP010000223.1 GCA_021846065.1 Acidobacteriota bacterium | reverse complement strand
GCCGGATGGCGTGCATGCTGCCTCGCAGGTGGTGGATGCGGGTCTCTTCAACTGGAGCGCTGACCGCGCCCCCGACCTCACGCGTCGCGAGCTGGTGATCTACGAACTGCACGTCGGCACCTTTACACCAGCCGGCACGTTTGCCGCCGCCATTGAAAAGCTCGATACGCTGTGCGACCTCGGCATTAACACGATTGAGCTGATGCCGGTTGCCGATTTTGCCGGAGAGCGCAACTGGGGCTACGACGGCGTTAGCCTTTATGCGCCCGCGCACGTGTATGGCACCCCGGACGATCTGCGCCGCCTGATTCTTGAGGCGCATCGCCGCGGTCTTGCAGTGCTGATGGACGTGGTCTACAACCACCTCGGTCCGGATGGCGCGTATCACTCGATGTTCGCGCCGCACTTCTATTCCAAGCGGCACAAGACGCCCTGGGGCGATGGCCTGAACTTCGACGCGGAAGAGCGCGATAAGGTGCGCGACTACTTTATCGAAAGCGCTCTGATGTGGGTGCGGGAGTATCATGCCGACGGTCTGCGTGCGGATGCGACCATGGCGATTCAGGATGACAGTCAACCACACTTTCTGGCTGAGCTGACGGATCGTGTCCATGCCGAGGCTCGCGCACTCGGCCGCACGGTCTTTCTGTTTGCAGAAGATGAGCGCAACGAACGCCGCCTGGTGTTACCGACAGCAGACGGAGGCTACGGTTTTGATGGCGTCTGGGCGGATGACTTTCACCATCACATGCGCCGCCGGCTGGCAGGCGACTGCGATGGCTATTTCTGTGACTTTGACGGGAAAGCTGCGAACATTGCCCGCACCATCCAGGACGGATGGTTCTTCCAGGGCCAGACCTCGAGCTATAAGCATGTACCGCGCGGGACCAGCCCAGAAGGGCTGCCACCTGAGTCTCGCGTCTTCTGTCTCCAGAACCATGATCAGATCGGCAATCGTGCGTTTGGAGAGCGCCTCTCTTCGCAGATTCCTTTGCCGTTGTACCTCGCAGGCAGCGCGCTGTTGTTGCTGTCTCCGGAGATTCCGCTGCTGTTCATGGGGCAGGAGTGGGCGGCGTCTGAGCCTTTCCTGTTCTTCACAGATCACCATGCCGAGCTGGGGCAGCAGGTCACCGAGGGCAGGCGCAAGGAGTTTGAACACTTTGCCACCTTTGCCGATCCGGAAAAGCGCGACACAATCCCGGACCCGCAGTCGCCCGAGACCTTCCGCCGCAGCACGCTTGACTGGGACGCGCGGCAGCAAGCGGAGCATGCAGGCTGCCTTCGCTGGTATCGCTCGCTGCTGCACCTGCGCGCACGGCTACTGGCCGTCGCGCAGTTCGACAGTGTCCACGCGATTCACGATGACGCAATCGCGATCCGCTGGCGTTCAGAAACTGGCGCTCTCGTCGCCGTCGTTGCGCTCGGGGCAGCAAGCGTACCGGCTCCCGAAGGACACGGCATGCGGACTGTTCTGACGAGCGAAGACGATCGCTTTTTGCCAGAAACGCAGCCCGCACGATGGGAGCCGGCAGCGGGCGTGCTGCAGTTTTCACGGCCAGGTGCTGCGGTTCTGGCCGCTGGCGATCTCGCCCGAATCTTTTCAGAGGAGAAGCAATGAGCAACCGGCCCATTCGCGCCACCTACCGGCTGCAGTTCACCGGCGCTTTTCGCTTTGAAGACGCTGAAGCGATTGTTCCTTACCTCGACGCGCTGGGAATCAGTCACGTCTACGCCTCGCCTATATTCACTGCGAAGCCCGGCACGCTCAGCGGCTACGATACCTGCGACTTCTCCACCATCAATCCTGAGTTGGGCGGCGAGCCGGCGTTCCGATCGCTGGTCAGCGCGCTGCATGCGCACAAAATGGGGCTGATTTTCGACTTTGTGCCCAACCACATGAGCGCGCATCCGCAGTGGAACCGGTGGTGGCGGCATGTGCTGGCCAACGGCCCATCCTCGCCGCTGTCGGAATATTTCGATATCGACTGGTACCCGAAAAATTCCAATCTGCACGGTAAAGTTCTGCTCGCAGTCCTGGGCGGCCAGTACGGGGAAGTGCTGGAGTCGGGCGCTCTGCGCGTTGAATATCGCGATGCGGAATTCTGCCTCATGTACGGGGATCTCAATCTTCCGCTGAACCCGCGCCAGATGCGGGTGCTGCTCGCTCACCGGTGGAACGAAGCTGCTACCAGCTCAACTATTGAACCGGAGGTTCGCGTCGAGTTCGAAAGCATCTTGTTTCATCTGGATCACATCCCGGCGTATCTCGACGCAGGTCCGCAGGCCCGCGTCGACCGCGAGCGGGAGTCCCGTATCGCGACCGAGCGGCTTACCCGCGTGATGGAACACAGCCCGGCATTGCGTAGTCACCTGGACACGGTAATTGCGGAGTTCAACGGGAAACCTGGGGATGCCGCGTCCTTCACCCTGCTGCATAATCTGCTGCAGCAGCAGCCGTATCGCCTCTCTTATTGGCGGACCGCGATGCACGAGATCAACTATCGCCGCTTCTTTGACGTCAACGATCTCATCGGCCTTCGCATGGAGTTTCCGCCGCTGTTTGAGTCCGCCCACGCCAAGCTGATCGCTTTGATCGAAGAGGGTCTGGTCGATGGCGTCCGTCTGGACCACATTGACGGACTTCTTGATCCGAAACAGTATCTGTTGCAATTGCGGGAGGCCACGCGTAATACCGCTTCTCCCCTCTATCTGGTTGTTGAAAAAATCCTTGCTCGTAAGGAGTGGATCAGCGCTGACTGGCCCGTCGAAGGATCGACCGGCTATGACTATCTGGCGCTCCTGAACGGCCTGTGGGTGCAGGAAGACAAGTTGCCCCAGATGGAGCGCATCTACCGCGTTTTCTCCGGCCACGCCGAACGCGAGCGGGATGCGCTTTATGAAGCCAAGCGTCTGATCACGACGACCTCCATGGCGAGCGAACTGAACGTACTCGCGCATGAGCTCAATCGTTTGTCGGAGCGTAGCTGGAAGAGCCGCGACTTTACGCTCGATGGTCTGCGAGAAGCTTTGCGCGAGGTTGTCGCCTGCTTTCCCGTCTATCGCACTTACATCTCGGAGCGGGGCTTCAGTCCGACGGACGAGGCGGCCATCCAGCAGGCGATTCAGCAAGCCATGCGCCGCAATCCAACGCTCGAAGAGTCCATCTTTGCCTTCATCCGCTCCAGCATCCTTCCGGTGCGGGGCGCCAGTGAGCCGGCTGAATCCTTCGCCCAGCGCCTCCGTTTTGCCATGAAGTTTCAGCAATACACCAGCCCGGTGCAGGCCAAGGGCATGGAAGATACCGTGTTCTACCGCTACAGTCCGCTA